>NZ_JBNNUW010000020.1:0-95449 GCF_050280125.1 Lysinibacillus sp. NPDC093692 | reverse complement strand
GAACTAAAAGAATGATCATTAAAAGCAGACTTACTTTTTTCATTCAGAAATCTCCTTTCACTATAATTAAAAAATAACAAAGGGTAGCTACCTGAATAACGTTTGTTATCTCCCTATAGTTGTTAACACTAGCAATCATACCCAAAAGATACAAATCAACTTTTGCTAGCTTTTGAACATATTTTGATAATGACTTTCCTTGAAATTTCTCGCTAAGTTATGTAAGTGCTTCTATTCCACTCATTTTTTAACTGCCAAAGGAAAAAAACTTACTCGTTCCCGTAGCTTACTATGAGCGGTCACTTTCTTTTATCGCAATATATAAACTTGCAAGGAATGCTCATAATTCAAAAAAACATTTACTTTTTAGTTTTAAATTTTTGGTTTATTAGAAAAAACATACTAAAATTAGCATGTTTTAGAAATGCTTATAAAATGATAAATTCTTATTTTTTCATTCAGGCCGAAGCCCGTCCCTTTTTTACTTAAGCTGTAACACTCGTTTTACCATTTTGATTGTCATCACCGTTACCTTTATGCTGTGTTACATACTGAATAACAAACATCGCAATAAAGATGGCTAAACCTGCCCAATCTGAAAACTTTTCTGAATAGATAAGAAGTAAACCAGCTGCAATCGCAATAATGCGTTCAAACCAAAGCATTTTGCGATACCAGTATCCGATTACTCCCGCACCTATAGCTACCATTCCTGTAGCTGTGAATACTCCCCATATAATTTGAGGTATAGTTGTCTCTATCATTAACAACACAGGTGAGATTGGAAGGGGTACCCCTCCCACCTAAACAAATTCAATTCTTCGCATAAAATTTATCTAAGATCACTTGACTGGAGGTAAGAAAGTGCCCAGCCGGAACAAAAATCAACCTCACGTTATGGTGATGAACTAAAAGTTTCATCGATTTTTACCCTTAAAACAAAAAACTGTATCTAAAGTGATTTTCTTTAGATACAGTCGATTTATTGTCCTTATTGAATAATGCCACAAGCAATTCTAGCACCAGAATTACCTGAAGGATCTGTTTTATAATCATCCTCTGATTCATGAATGATTAATGTCGTTCCCCCATCTCGTAACAATGAGTTAGCAGCATTTTTTTCTAATGTTAGCCCTTCAGCCAAAAAGTTTAAATCCACTTTACCATCTTCTCCAACTTCTAAATTTGGAAGATCTCCTAAATGATATCCCTTAGGGTTATCCTTCCCATGCTCTTTACTCGTTGGATTAAAATGAGGACCTGCTGATTCAAATGTTGGTGGCTCACACTTCCCAACGGAATGAATATGAATGCCATGTGTTCCTGCTGGCAATCCTGATAGTGCGAGTGTCATCTTAACCCCATTATCCTCTTCCTCAAAATATGCATTGCCATAACTTTCATTATTTTTACCAATTACTTTCGCGGTTGCAGTTAGTCCTGAATTTGCGTTAACTGCCACTTTTTGCTCCTTCTTTTCAAAGAAACTACAACCACCGACAAATACTAATAAAGAAATTATTATTAAGCTCATTTTTTTCATAAAAATCCCTCCTCTTTTTGATGGTTTCCAACAATCCTTCCACTTATGCAAGTTCAATGGGAATTTTGCAAATCATTGATTAAGGA
The DNA here is from genome assembly GCF_050280125.1 of Lysinibacillus sp. NPDC093692. Lineage (NCBI taxonomy): Bacteria > Bacillati > Bacillota > Bacilli > Caryophanales > Bacillaceae > Lysinibacillus > Lysinibacillus sp. NPDC093692. Next base: position 93,820 of record NZ_JBNNUW010000020.1, on the reverse strand, counting down.
GTAGTAAACTTTAAACAATATAAAAAGGGTATCTTCAGTTCAAGGAGACACCCTCTCAAATACATTAATTTAAAATTTTTACAATTACATTTTTGACGCCCCACTGACGAGCTTGTCCCTCGGTAGGAATAAATACATCAATTTTATTACCTTTTATCGCTCCACCAGTATCTGCTGCAATTGCTTCACCATAACCTTCAACCCAAACCCTTGTCCCAAGAGGAATTACTCGTGGATCTACAGCAATTACCTTTAAGTTTGGATTCGATCTTATATCTGTTCCATTCGCTGTAATTCCCGAACATCCTTCGCAATACGCGGTATAGGCTGTTGCTCGCATTGTGAACGTTTTTCCCGTAGTTGTCGGAGCACTCACAGATTTTGTACTAGCTGTTGCAACTTTATTACTTGAAGCTGTCGCTTGCTTTTTACTTGATGTCGTTGCTACCGTTTTAGGTTTGCTTTCGGACGTTTTAGGTTTTGCTGCCGAAGCATTGATAGCCAATGATTCACCTACATAAATTAGATCAGCAGATGCAAGGTTATTCCATTCCTGTAATTCTTCCACTGACACATCATTTTCACGTGCAATTGTAAATAAAGTATCTCCGGCCTCAACAAAGTGTTGGTCTTTCGGCGAATTATCATTTTTCTTTTCGGCTATATTTAAATTTTGCTCTGGATAAAACCATCTTGCTTCTGAGTCGATCATTGGCTCATAATCTTCTAAAGTTAAATTGTAAATTTTCGAGATTCCCCAAAATGCATCGAATGGCATAAATGTGAGTTTGTCCTTTGCAGATGATGGACTGGCAAATAAACTTAATCCCAAGGTTAATGTTACCGCTAAAGCTAAAGCTTGTTTTTTCATATTTTTGTAACCTCCACATTTTATTATTTCGCAGTCTTCTGCTAGCACACTAGATTTAGGCTCTTAATGCTAGAGAATACAAGCAATCATTCAGGACAACAGACCTGATATTACGAATTATTGCTAAAAATGCGGAAAAATATACAAGTGCAAATATATTTTTGGTAAATAAACAATTTTATGGAGGAAATATTAGAACTCTATTTGCAATCTTTATATGTTGGAAAATAAGTATTTTCATCCGATAATAAGGAGGAATGGAGGGTAAAAATTAATTCAATAATGTCTTCTCAGATGATGGAGCTACAACATACTTTACAAATGGGTGTTATGCAAAATGTGGTCAATCTAATACTGCAGCAGCAAGAGACCATACATCCGTAAAAAGGGTCAGTCATTGATATTTTAATTTAACCTACTTCACTGAGGTATAATTGATATCAGGTTAATAAACATTAGAAAGTTGGTGGCCTTTTTGATTCGAGCGATAGTAATGGATGATGAGCCATTAGCGCTTATAAACATGGAGAAAAAGTTAAAGGAATTTAATTCAATAGAGGTCGTTAGATCTTTTACGACTGTAAAAGATCTGCTTGCAATAGGGCCAAGCTTGGATTTCCAAGTGGCATTTTTAGATATTGAAATGCCTGGCATGAACGGTTTAGAGATTGCACAGCTTTTAAAAGAATGGAACAAAAATATTTATATCGTATTTGTCACTGCGTATCGAGACTATGCAGTACAAGCATTTGAAATTCACTCCCTTGACTATTTATTAAAGCCTATTTCAAAAGCTCGTCTAGAGACGACTATTAATAGAATCCAAGAACTCCTTCACCTAGAAAATAAACCGAATCCTATAGAAGTACGAAATAAACCCGCACTTACGATCCAATGCTTTGGAGGATTCGTTGTTTTACATAATGACAAAGCAGTCCATTGGAGAACGCTTAAAACAAAAGAATTATTTGCCTTTCTTCTTTCCAATCTTAATAGTCATGTTCCTCGCGATACAATCATCGAAGCTTTATGGGCAGACACGGAATGTAAAAAGGCACGAGTACAGTTACATACAACAGTTTCCTATCTACGCACCACGCTTTCAGCATTAGGTTATTCAGAAGTCATACAGTATGCAAACGGCTGCTATGTTTTGCAATTAGAGGATTTTCAATGTGATGCCCATAACTTGGATCATATTTTAAATGATAAAACGGAGACTGGTAAGATTGATGTAGGGAGAGCTGAGGCGCTCGTACAAAATTACCAAGGCGAATTTATGTCCTCATTAGATTATCCCTGGATTACTGGTAAAGCAAGTTTTATGAACAACAAATTTACTCTTTTACTTCATGATTTATTAGAGCACTATACATCAATTGATGATGCGGAAAAACGAGAGCATATATTACTTTTAACAGTAGAACATACCCCCTATTCCGATAAAACCATCCAACAGCTAATGAGGCACTATATAGAAGTTGATCATCGAGCAGGTGCAGTAAAGGTTTACAACACCTTTAAAAGTATCTTGATGTCGGATCTCGGTATTTTACCAAAGCAAGAAACAACTGAGCTGTTTAACGCTATATCTGTTGAATAATTCTAGGCATCGAGAAGATACCCTCGATGCCTAATCTTATTGGCGAACAGGTATTATCAATATGACTCTGCATGAATGTGTCCAGAGGCTTTAACTTGAATTTACCTACACTATATTATCTCTCCCCTTGAAATCATTCGTCACACCCCTTAATGAAAACTAATTCACCCAAAAATATAATTGACACATACAATAGGCAGGAGCTAAGATTTCACGCTATTCTCGTGTGAAAGTGAGTAGCCCGAAGCGAAAATCAACTCTTTCTGATTAGTCTGAAAGTATCTTTTTTATAAATTTTTTATTCCCATTTTCTAAATTTCATGGCATGGTGAATATAGGCCTTTTAATACATAAAGTAAATTTCGGAGGTTCTTATGTCACTGTTAAAAAAAGCGACAATACGACATTCGCTTTTCATCATTTTAATTTTTATAGTTCTTACTACACTTCGTATACTATGGCTTGCCTATTTTTTCCCTTCCAGTGAACAAACGATTGCCAAAGAAGGTGTATTTGATCTACGGGATCAGCAGTTATCCGATGAAGAAGTTCTTAACTTAGATGGAGAATGGCTCTACTATCCCAGATTATTAATAGATCCGTTAAACACTGCTCATAACAAATCTCTCCAATCGTTTGAACAAGCTACCCGGGTGATTCCCACGCGAGATTCTGAGGCAACTGCAGAACGATACGGTTCATACCGTTTAAAAATCTTACTCAATGACACTGCCCCCAAAGATAATCGTTATGCCGTTGAGATTCCTTCCGTGTCAACTGCTTCAGCATTATATCTTAATGGGAAGTTGGTTGAACAGTCTGGAAAAGTAGCTACCGATTCACAAAGTCATCAAGGCCAAGCTACTCCTTATACGCTTTACTTTACAAATGAGCAGCCTGAAATTGACTTAATTTTACACGTGTCTAATTTCGATACATCAGAAAGTCTTACCATTAATAAAAGAATTTTATTTGGCTCTGCTGTAGCTATGGAAAATCGCCAAATTATAAATGATTTATCCCTTGCTACAATCTCAATAACACTACTATTATTCGCACTTTTTAGCAGCCTTGTGTTTTTATTTATTTATCCAAGACCAATTGTTTTACTGTTCACAATAGGTTTTCTTTTACTTTTAGCAGATGAGTTAATTTCATACGATCAATCTATGCTCGATTGGTTACATCTCAATTATGTATGGTCATTCAAACTATCTACTATCATTTATCTCGGGGCTTCTTTTTTCTTTGTTCAATTTATGCGTGTTTTACTAGTCAAATATCATCATGCTAAATGCTTTCAGTGGCTCTTCGCTTTCTACGCCCTTTCAGCATTTTTCACTATCGTCTTACCAGTTAATTGGTTATACTCAATAAATTCTTTTTACTTTATACTGTATGTCATTTCATTTTTATCTGTAGTAGTACTCGCTTTAAGAGAGTATCTTGAAAATCAAAAACAGAGTACTGCATTTATAGCATTGACGGCTCTCGGAACATTAAACGGCATCATATGGGCATATATCAAATCCAACTATTTTTATGATATACCAATGTATCCATTCGATTATTTGTTTATCATGCTTGGTTTTTCAGGTTATTGGTTTAAACGTTTTTTTGAAAATAAAGAGCAGATTAATCAATTGATTGCTAAATTACAAAAAGACGATGCTTTGAAGGATGAATTTTTATCCAGTAGCTCACAAAAACTATGGGATCCTATGAATAAAATGATTACGTTAGGGCAATCCATTTACGATAATCCAAACAATAAGCTTATGGATGATGATAAACAAAACCTAAAACATCTTATTGATATCGGGAGAAGCATGTCATTTTCATTAAATGACATATTAGACTTTACTCGTTTAAAAGAAGGTAACTTGCATCTCCATAAACAGAACGTCAGCATTCAAGGTACAGTTTATGGCGTTTTTGATTTGTTACGTTTTATAACAATCGGTAAACAGATTCAAATGAGTTCAACAATTCCTAGGGCATTCCCTAATGTGGTGGCCGATGAAAATCGATTGATTCAAATTCTTTTTAATCTCCTACACAATGCTATTAAATATACGAGTGCAGGATCTATAAAAATCAGCGCCCAAATCGAAAATAATATGGCTGTTATCCATATTCGTGATACCGGGTTAGGAATGGATGATGATATCCAAAGTCGTCTATTTTCCCCCTACGAACAAGGAAATGATAATAATGATGGAATCGGCCTTGGATTATTAATTTCAAAGAGGCTGATCGAATTACATGGAGGAACTTTACAAATACACTCTATTCCTAACAAAGGATCGGATGTCTTTTTCACCTTACCATTAGCAGATGAAAACGTTAATGAGGAGCAATCCTATATCGAGGAAGAGGACACGCATCTTCTTGTTGAAGAAAAAAATTCATCATCTATAACGGAAAAGCAATTCAACATTTTAATGATTGACGATGATCCTATTAACTTAACAATTATGCGTAGCTTATTTGCAACTTCGGAATATGCTGTTACTACAGTTACTAGCAGTGAGCAGGCATTAGAATTGCTACAGCAAGAAGATTGGGATCTAGTCATTATTGATGCGATGTTACCTTATATATCAGGCTATGCATTAACTGAAATTATTCGAGAGCATTACTCATTGCTTGAATTACCTGTCTTAATATTAACGGCTCGAAATTGTTCCGAGGATGTTTATACTTGTTTCGCCCATGGTGCAAATGACTATGTGACAAAGCCCATTAATTCTTTAGAGTTAAAGGTAAGGAGTAGAGCCCTAATCGATTTAAAATATAGTATCAATCAACGACTACATTTAGAAACAGCTTGGCTTCAGGCCCAAATACAACCTCATTTTTTATTTAATACATTAAACTCAATTGCATCACTTAGTACGATCGATACAGACCGAATGATTGACTTAATGCATCATTTTGGTGAATATCTACATGCCAGCTTCGATGTGCGGAATTTACAGCGAGTAGTATCACTTAAGGATGAGTTAGAGCTAGTACGGTCATATCTCTATATTAGTCAGCAGCGTTTTGGAGACTTACTAAATATCGAATGGGATATTGATGACAATATAAATATTGAAATCCCGCCTATCTCCTTACAAACTTTAGTGGAAAATGCAGTTGTTCATGGTGTATTAAAACAGGAAGAAGGCGGTACAGTTTGTATTCGTATAAAGAATTGTCCGAATCATGTTGCAGTAAGTGTTATAGATAATGGGGTTGGGATTGATTCAAATCTATTAGATGAACTACAATCCGGTAGCTATTCGCCAAGTTCTGGTGTTGGGCTACGTAATACAGATTTACGACTTAAAAGGATTTACGGACAGAGGTTACAAATTAATAGCACGTTAAATGAAGGAACAACTATCACCTTCCACATTCCAAAAAAATAAATAAAAGAGGTCATCACATTCCCAATTGGGTTTGTGGTGGCTCTTTTTTATAATTTCAAGTTACAATTACTTTACTCAATAGAGAATATTAATGGATTATTTAAAATCAGGGTACATTAAAAATATATAAATAAGAAGAAGGCTACTCAGCGTAACGTGGGGTTGATTTCCATGACATACGTTTTAAACAAATGTTATTCCCAACTTTCGGTGATGAGCAAAAAAAGGAAAGGTCGATACTATGTACAAAATTTACATAATAGAGGACGATATCAATATTTCAAAAACCATTGAGGAGCATTTATCAAAATATCAATTTGAATGCTATACCGTTCAACAATTTAATCAAATAGTAGAAGAATTCCAAGCAATTCAACCCCATCTCGTTGTTATGGACATTAACTTACCAACCTATGATGGGTACTTTTGGTCGCGCAAAATCCGCCAGTTATCCAACTGCCCTATTATTATTGTATCTGCTCGTGTTAATGATATCGATCAAGTATATGGTATTGAAAATGGTGCGGATGATTTTATTACGAAGCCCTTCTCACTAGATGTGCTTATGGCAAAGGTGAATGGTCTTATTCGTCGTACATATGGAGAATATGCTTCCTCTGATTCTAATTCGATTTCCATCGCAAATACAACATTAAATGCTAATACAGTTCGTCTTTACACCGAAAAGCATGAGAGCCTACTAACATTAAAAGAGATGCAGCTTAGCACATTACTATTTGAAGCTTATCCTAATGTTGTTCCTCGTCAAAAATTGTTAAGTGCTATTTGGGATGATGAATCCTTCGTTGAGGAAAACACTTTATCAGTTAATATTGGCCGATTACGCAAAAAATTCGAGGCAATCCAATCTAGACTAGAAATTAAAACAATTCGCGGACTTGGCTATCAATTAGTGGAGGCAGAAGAATGAAGCTCTTCTTTCGAGATCATGTAAGTGTAATTATTCTTTATTGTGTAAGCTTTCTATTATTACCTTGGATTATTCATTCCCTGGATGATTTAGCTTCGCACTATCTTTACTTCATATTTCTCGTGAGCTTCCTATTTATCGTTTGGTTGATTGGACGTTATTTTCGAAGAAGAAAGCTCTATACTCATTTACAGAAGAGCACATTAACAGGCGATGACCTCTATCTGCATGAACCACAGGCTACAATGGAGCAAGCCTATAGCCAAAAACTACGACAAATGCAATATCTATACTTAACACAGCAGCAATATCTAGAGGAGCAAGGGAAAGAAAAACAGCTTGTACTTTCACATTTTGCCCATCAAATGAAAACACCATTGTCGGTTATTCAGCTGATGATCCAATCTAATGCAACTAACCAATCAGAGTACTTACAAACAATTAATCAGGAATGTGATAAGCTGACGTTTACCTTGAATCAGCTACTAACTTATGAACGCACGTCCAATCTAGTGGCTGATTTAAAAATAGAAGCACTTTCATTAAAGGAGCTTACGAAGGAAGTTGTTAATGATTTAAAGGATTATTTCATCGCCAAAGAAATTTTTCCAAAAGTGACGATTGATGAACATACAATTATTTATTCAGATCGTAAATGGTTAAAGATTGTGCTTTATCAAATCATCAATAATGCCATTAAATATGCTGAGTCTGAGAGCTCTATTCAAATCATTTACGACGAAGCTACTTTACGCATTCAAAACTGTGGAGAAACAATTCCGGAGAGTGAAATTTCACGTGTCTTTGATTTATTTTATACAGGCATGAGAGGTAGAATGAGCGGTGAAGCAACAGGTATAGGCTTGTATTTAGTGAAAAAAATTTTAACTATATTAGAGCACCCTTTTACTTTACAATCCCATGAGGAAGTCACGACCTTTTCCATAGATTTTTCAAATAGCGTAAAAAAAACATGATTATACGCCCAATATGACAACATTGTCATATTGACGTCATTTAGCCAAATAGGTAAAATGCCGCTCCTTCTTTATACTTAAGCTATTCAATCGAAGTAAGGGAGTTGTTCAAAAATGGGAAGCTCGATTCTACAAGTGACCAATTTGCAGAAAGAATATATCGGGGAAATCACATACAAGGCGTTGAATGGCATAGATTTTCAGCTTGGTGAGAATGAATTCGTAGCCGTTATGGGGCCTTCAGGAAGTGGAAAAACTACATTTTTAAATAGCGTGTCAACAATCGATCGTCCTACCGCTGGTGAAATTCTTATCAATAATAGAAATCCTTATTCTTTAGATGATGAAGAACTTGCAAAGTTCCGTCGTTCAGAATTAGGCTTTGTCTTTCAAGATTTTAATCTTGTCCACACATTAACGGTGAAAGAAAATATTTTATTACCGTTAACATTAGATAGCTTACCTGCCGATAAAATGCAGCAACGACTTCAACATGTATCTCAATTTCTTGGAATTGAAGAGCTTCTGCCAAAGCGAATTTATGAAATTTCTGGCGGGCAAAAACAACGTGTAGCTATTGCTCGTGCGGTTATTCATAAGCCAAGTTTATTGTTGGCAGATGAGCCTACAGGGAATCTCGATTCAAAAGCAGTAAACGATGTCATGCACTTATTTAGTTCGATTCATACTGAACTGAAAACTTCTATTTTAATGGTGACACATGATCCTTATGTAGCAAGCTTCGCCAGTCGAATTATATTTATTAAAGATGGTAAATTATATAACGAAATTCATCGTGGTCATAATCGCAAACAATTTTACCAGGAAATCATGGACACACTTGCTTTTTTAGGTGGTGGACAGCATGAGCTTTAATCATATCGTTGTTCAAAACATTTTACGTGATAAATGGACCTATGTTTCGTATTTCCTCAGTAGTATGTTCTCTATCATTATTTTCTTTCTATTTGCAGTCATCGCTTTTCATCCAAGTCTTAATAGTGTAGATTCAAACTCATCACTTGGTATTTCATTAATGTTGGCGAGTATACTCGTTTATTTATTTTCATTTCTTTTCATTGCGTACTCAATAATGGCCTTTTTAAAGAAAAAAACAAAAACACTAGGTATTTTTATGATTACTGGTGCATCGATGAAACAAATTCGTACGTTAGTCTTTCGTGAAAATATACTAATCGGTATCATGGCGATTATTACAGCCATTATTCTTGGTCTTGTCATTGCCCCTCTCTTCTTAATGGGTGCCAAGGTTGTTTTAAAGGCAGAAACTTTCGGTATGTATATGCCTATTAAAGCGATTGGTTTAACTATTGGTTTATTCCTTGTATTATTCGTCGTGATTTCAAAAATAATGACAAGATTTATTAATAAAGAAGCGTCCATTCAATTATTAAAAAGTGATGCTGTTATTGAAAAATCGATAAAACCACATTATCTTTTATTAGTCATTAGTCTTATTATTACTGCCACTCTAGCTTATTTATCAAAAATCAATCCTGACATTGTAGATAGCCTCGGCATTCTATACTACACGGTGTTTTTTGTGAGTATTCTTTCTACAATTTATCTAATCATCTCACAAGGAATGCTCTTCTTGCTAAAGGCTTTTGAGAGATCCTCAGCTTATATGAAACGAACGAATATGCTACTGGCTTCCAATCTTAATGCGAAAATGAAATCGCACGCAAATATGCTCTTTTTAATCACTCTCTTATTAAGCGGTGTCTTTTTAAGTACAAGTATTTTGTTTAGCTCTTACTATAATGTTGAAAAGGATAGTGAGGCAAATTATCCATACAGCTTTCAGTATATTGCCCCTCCTAAGGCTGACCCAAGTAAGGTAGAAGCTGATATTGAAAATCTTGAAAAACAATTATCCGCAGTGGATTCACAAAAATATTTTATTGAATTTAAATCAAATGAAGAACTTCGTATAGGCTACATGTCAATTTCTGATTATAACTTGTTACACAACGAAAAGGTTAGCATAGGTGCAAATGAAGTTATAGCAGTTGCTGGTAATCGTAAAGCATTACCAATTACTGATGTAAATGATGACAAATATCTAAAGCATTTTAAGCTTGTATCTGTAAATGAAAAAAATCTATTAACAACAGGTTTCCAACAAACGTATTTCATTGTACCTGATGATGTTTATAACAGTATCGAATATCCTGTCTACAAAGCCTACTTATTTGAGCTTATCAATTGGACGGCACATACAGAGCTGGCGAAAAAGATTATTGAGGATTTCCCACATATACATGAGGAACGTTATGTAACTTCAAAAATCGACCTGTACGACACGGAGATGTTTACAAAAAGTGTTATGTTTTTTATCGGCTCTATGTTGAGTTTGATTTTCTTAAGTGCGGCAATGAGTATACTCTACTTTTATTTACAAACGACACTTCTTCAAGAAAAAGAAAAGTATGAAGGTATACGGAAACTTGGGCTATCTAAAAAAGAGTTATTCACAGTTGTTTCTAAAGAGCTAGCCATCCTTATATTTGTACCATTCGCGATAGCTATTACGATGTTATTTGCTACATTATTTGCCATGCGAACAATGGTTTCCACAGCATTTTTACAAGTCTCTATGATGAGCTCTTTATGCTTCTTTGCATTGTTCTTCATTAGTTATTTATTCATTCGCAAAAGCTATTTCAAACGCTTGCTTAGCGATTAATGAAAAAAATTCGCACTCCTCTCAGGGTGCGAATTTTTCATATTGTTGAAAACCTATTTGGGTCAATGAAATAAAGGATGGATCTTCTGCAAAACGAGGGGTTGATTTCCGTTTCGACTGAGCGCTTTCCTGGGGGCGTCCGATGAGCCGCTTCACTCGCGTTGCTCGCTCCAGGGTCTCGGGCCAACACGAGGTTGGTCACGAAGGCGTTATCACAGGATGTGATGTTCTTAGCCTTCGTTCCTCTATTGCTAATCCCCAAGGAGTCGCTCAGTCTCCACTCCAGTCAACCACATCACATAGCATGTATCCTTTGGTATATCACTCTAATTATAGGGATAAACGAAACTTCAGCCAATAGATCTTTTTTGTGCGAAAGCGCAGTGAAACGTAGCGGCAGCAACATTAAAAAAACTTAGGTGCATTTTTTATCCTTTACCAAAGCACAGGTTTTGCTACCATTAGCCATAACATGATTAGCAATAACAAAATGTACATCCATGCTTTGCGATGTAGCAGTGCAGCAAATTTTTGCTGGTCATAGGCAGGTGTGTTGAATGTCTGTAATGTTGGTTTGAACGCTCTTGCTAAAAAAACAATAGAGGCAAACATCACGAGGAATGTAAGAACAATCCACGAGGTACTCCAATGATAGCCGGCATGCCACATTAATAAAATACCGGATGCAACAAGAACATGCCCCGAATGCTTGACGATCGTAATTGCTCCTTTAAACGCCTCAATGTAAGGTGACATTTCAACATGAGACGCTGTACGCATTTTCTTAACAATTGTTAGAACAACGAACAAAGGCCCAATCGAAAGAACAGCGCTTAAAATATGTATGTAAAGAAGAATTGTATAAATTGAAATCATGTTGCGTACTCCCCTTTTCACGGAATCGAAAAGGATTTCCTTGTGCTAGCACAAAGCCGATTCCGGACGCAATTATGCCGACGCATAATTGATTCATTTCTCCCTCATTATAGCATTCAACACAAGCGAGCTTTATCGCCAATTGTGAATCCTTTGTAAACGCAAATTGAATCATTGTAAAATTGTTTGAAATTTGCACAAAGAGGGTATGGATTATAGTAACATGCACATATAGAACAAAAAGGAGTGATTTTTATAGGTATTCATCAATTTTTTACAAGTCTAAACGATTTAGAGCGTATTATTCGATGCCCTGGACGCTTCAAATTTGAAGAGCACAATGTGGCTGCCCACTCTTGGAAGGTGTCACAGTATGCGATGTTTTTTGCTACACTCGAGGAAATGAATGAAGCTACAATTAATTGGAAATCATTATATGAAAAAACCATCAATCACGACTTTGCTGAAGTATTTATCGGTGATATTAAAACTCCAGTAAAGCATGCGAGCCCAGAGCTTAAAAAAATGCTTGCACATGTGGAAGAAAAAATGATGGAGAAATTTATTATTGATGAGATCCCACAAGAGTTTCAGGCTATCTTCTTCGAGCGTATGAAAGAAGGTAAGGATAAAACTATCGAAGGTCGCCTACTTGAGTTTGCTGATAAGCTTGACCAATTTTATGAAGCCTTTGCTGAGTTAAAGCGCGGAAACACAGATAAAGAATTTGTGCATATGTATCAATCTGCCCTTTCCAAGATTTTAACTATTCCTCTTGAAGCGTCGGTTCACTATTTCCGTACCGAGATTCTGAAGGATGCTGTGAAAGAAAAAACACATATTGATATTCAAGCTTTGACAAATGAAGTATTAACATCAAATTAAATAGGTGCATGTACAAGTTTTCCGAACGAATGAACTCGCGGAAGGCTTTTTTTATTTCCTCCAAAAAGTCGTATAATGGAAAGGAGCGATTGGAGGGAAGCTTTTGTCACAGGAATGTTCAATTGTAGAGGATTTATTACCTTTGTATAAGAAACAAGCGCTCCAAGCAACTACTATCCAATTTGTCGAGCACCATTTAGCTAATTGTGAGCATTGTCGGCAACTCGCTACTTCAAAGCAAGGACTAGGCTATCCTTTACTAATGAAAAGAACGGTAACATTTTTCCATCTTGTTTTTATCGTACTATCCTTTATGTTTGCCATTAACTCTTCCTTACTTGGCAATCAAACAAGCTTTGTTGTATCGTACGCGATTTTCGGCTGTCTTACTTATTTCTTTTACAAAAATATTTGGATTGTTTTTGCCATCAGCTCTGTACCTGTTTTTGTATGGGCTATTATTGACAATATCAATAACCCACTCTATGTCACCTACTACTCATTCGCAGAAATCGGTACACTGTTGATTGGAGCTAGCTACATAGCACTTTTACATACTATTTTTGCACTAATCGGCGCTGCTTTTGCTATTTTATTTCGTAAGTTTAAAAGATAATGTTCCACCTTGCAGAAAGAAGTTGTCTCAAGTATTTGAGACAACTTCTTTCATCACCAATTATACCCATTCATAAGTTCAACATCCCCTAGCATTGCATTAGAAATACCTTCTAGATCTCGAAGCATCAATAACCTCTTTGCCGGTCCTGTTACAACAGCACCATAAGCTTGAAATCCATTCTTTTTAATATAATCATAGCGTTCCTGCAAATGGTGTAAACCTAGAAATCCTTCGTAATAGCTTTCCTTTTCAGCTAAAAGCTTTTCCATATTTTTCAGCATCCAACGCTGGCTATCTCTCAAACTTGTAAAGTCCTGTGCTTCAGATATATGTGAATAATCATCACTAACTGTTAAGCCACCTGATAGCCCGATTCTATCATTAATTGTAATTGTGCCACTAATGCGGTCAGAAGAGGTTGGTTCAAAGGATTTAAACTCGCCTGTATATAATGGCATCCAAACGATTCGGACATCGTACGGAGCAAGCATTTTTTCCAAATCTTTAGGCTCTTTAAATGTTGAAGTCGAAAATGCCATTTCCGCTACAGCTCCCTCAGGTAACTTTTCTAACGCCTTCCATACATTATTGTTAAGATGAGATGAGGTTGCTTTTCCCGTCACAGGATCTTCTGGTAAATTAAAATTAAATTGTTGTGAAGTATTTATCGACGTTAAGTTCATACTCATAGATGAATTAGAATTTAATATTGATTTTTCAACACGCATTTCACCAACTACTACTTTTTCCTTTCCTACCTGTTTCTCAAGAGGATAACTCATTTTTTGTGTTAGAAATGGTGTTATTTCTGCAGGCAAACCCTTAGAGTATTGACCTTTAATATTTGGATGTTGCCATTCAAGTACTATTAAAGAGTTATAAGCATGCTTAAGATCAGGACGCGTTTTTTCAAAAACGATGGACACCCCTGCTATATAGAGAGCATAAATAACGAAGCATATTAGCAATATACGTAGCACTCGAAATGTTAACGTAAAACGATATTTTCTTAGAATCTTTTTTTCATTCCCCTGCGACCATTCAGTCATGTTGAAAACCTCCATTCTTTTTTACTATTTCTTCTAACCTTTTGCGAGCACGATGCAAAAGTATTTTCACCTGCCCCTCAGAAAGCTCTAGTGCCTCCTGCAATTCTAAGTAGGTGAATTGTTCATATTCACGTAAATATAAAATCGTTCGGTAATTTTCAGGCAAAAATTTCAGCAGCGCCTGTACATCTTGTGCCACTTCTTGCGTTAAAAAATCCTCTTCTGGTAACCCATATGGACTTAGCATTTCATCTTTCCAAAATAAGTGTGCGAACGGAATTGTCCTTCGTCTCTTTTGCTTGCGCCATTCATCTAGGTACGTGTTCCGTGCTACTTTGAATAACCATGCTCTCACATCCTCTTCTTTATAAAACGACAAAGATACCGTGGCTCGCACAAATGTTTCTTGAACTAAATCTTCCGCTATATGTACTGATCCAGACATCTTCAGCAGAAAATAATATAACGATTTCGCGTATTTTTCATAAAGTTGCTCTAGCTCGTTTTTCCGCTGTCTGTCCATGCCATCTCCCTCATTTCGTTTTTTCACAAGTAAAACGCATATCTTTTCTAAATGTTACAGTAATTACTAATTTTTGTTAAAATAAATTTTACCTTGGCGTAATTGCGTCCGGGCCTTATTTTTATTCAGTAGGCGTCTAGACATCCGCTGAATAAAATAAAAAAGAGCCGATTTAGAATGGCCTTCCAACATCAAGTTGGAGCGATTCATTTCACGACTCTTTTTACAGTAATTATGCTTTTTTAACGAACTCTGACTTTAATTTCATTGCACCAAAGCCATCGATTTTACAATCAATATTGTGATCGCCTTCAACGAGACGAATGCTCTTCACCTTTGTCCCGATTTTTAATGTTGAAGAACTACCTTTAACTTTTAAATCCTTTATAACTGTAACAGAATCGCCGTCCGCAAGTAGATTGCCATTAGCATCCTTTACGATTAGCGTATCTGCTTCCTGCTCCGTTCCATCAGTGCTCCACTCATGTGCACATTCTGGACATACAAAGTTTGTTCCATCCTCATATGTGTATTCAGAATTACATTTCGGACAATTTGGATAAGCTGCCATTTCTGCTTCCTCCCTATACTTTTTTTCTAGGTAAACCCTATATATGCCCCTTTATCTTACATACTCGGCCCTGCTAAGTAAAGGCTGTTCGTATTTTTCGTTCGTATTTGTGAATAAAGTATGAATCGGTTCCATGTTTTTGGAGATATTTCATTTTGAAAACATTTGAATTGGGACACTCGCCCATTGACTTTTTTGTACAAACCATCTTACTTGCAAGTTCTTTTAACATGCCTTATTATATCCTTAAAGGCTGCATTGTTCGTACAATATTAAGTTTTAACCTTTAAGCTGTAAAAGGGAGTTTTATTATTGGAGTTGGAATGACGGGCCTCACACCATGGTGCATGAGGATAAGCAGGAAAGCTTCTGCGAACACCCACTTTGAGGAGTGGTGGTTTAAAACTTTCTATAATAACTACGGCATACGCGGCTTTTTAATTTAATCATATAGCCACATGGCTTTGAAGTATCTCTCATAGTGAAAACTATGGGAGATTTTTTTATGGGGAATTTGTTGGAAGCATTATAGATTGAGGTTCAGATGTTTAAAAGAGTATGTATTATTTTGGATTACAAAATGGGCCAAATGAAATAGTATAATTAAGCGTATTTTAACTTATTTCGTAGAGGTGCTAGTTTGTTTAAAAAGAAAATATTAATCGGACATTCAGAAGATACTGTCCTGGCAATTATCGAACACATAGAAAAAAGTAACATTCCGTTTGAAATAGGATTCAAAGATATTTTAAAGCGATCGTCTAAAGAATACGAAGCTTTTTATACGGTCAACGTTCAAAAACAATATGCGAAGCAAATAGAAGCCATCGTTGCGCAGTATGTGTCCCAAGAAGATTTGAAGCATTTGTATAAAGTGGAGAAAAAGAAAAGTAGAAAATTAGAGAGGAAGGAAAAGGCTCTTTATTTGTTTGCAGCCTTTATATACTTTATAGCGGTGGCGGCCATCGAAATGGGTAAGAGCGTAGGATTGGACATCGTTCCATCTATCGGTTGCGCTGTGTTATTGATGGGCGGTACGTTTATGACGATAAAGTTTTACAAAGCGATGAAAAAAGAATCGGGTGATTTGAGAAAGATCAATAAGAAGTTGATGTTTTTCGGTATTGGTATAATAATTTATGCCGTTTCTTCTTTTATATCTGTACTTCGATTTTAATTTACTTACATCAAAGAATACATAGACCATACACGGCTTTTTTTATTTAATCATACAGCCACAAGGCTTTTGAACAAATCATCCTTCATAATTAATTGGAGGGTGATTTTTTTATCAACATGACTGATATTGGTTATTTGTTTTTGTTCATTTAATTAATTAATCATCTTTGTGAATTATAAGGAAATTAATCTTAAGGCTGAGAGATTGCACCACCTAAAGTTTATTTCCTATAAAAAGTAAAAATGTTACAATTACACTATTGAAGGAAAAATATTAGTCGGAGCATTTTATCAACAAAAGTCCTTTTATTAATCAGCGTATTGATTTTAGAATGATTATTGGTCTTCGTTCGACTTTAGAATAGAAAGGAGATATTTATTTTGGGTACGAAAATATGGTGGGCCCTAAATATTGTATGGTTATTCATTTTTGCTGCTGGGGCATTATTTGTTGGATTAAGAACAGTTGATTCTGCAGGGGTAGTTCAAACTCCTGAACTTAAAATGATAGCTTTCATTATTTTGGGTATTGTATTTTTATTTGTTGTACTATTTCAATTAATACTACTCATTTTTATTCACTTTGTTCGAAAAGGTTCCACTACTACTTTAACAAAATGACTATCTTAACGACGGTGGTCTTTGTAGTTTTCTAAGTCACTTTAAAGTGGCTTTTTTATATGGCAGAAGTTAAAACACCTCACGTTGTTGGACCGATTTAGCCATCCATGATTGCAATAACCACGCACTTTAATCATAAAAAAACTGCCCCCCAATAGATGTGTGATGTGTCTATCCATTGGAGTGCAGTTCAACTTTTATTAAATTATGAAACCTACAATTGTAGCCGTTAAAATACTAACGAGCGTTGCTCCATACAACAACTTTAAACCAAAACGAGCAACTATATCCCCTTGTCTTACATTCAAACCTTTTACCGCTCCAGCAATAATACCGATAGATGCAAAGTTTGCAAAGGATACAAGGAAGACCGAAATAATACCTACTGTATGTGCACTCATAGACTTCGTTGCTTCTCCAAGGCTTTTCATCGCAACAAATTCATTCGTTACTAATTTAGTTGCCATAATTCCTCCGGCAGTAATAGCCTCTGCCCAAGGTACACCCATTAGGAAAGCAATTGGTGCAAAGATATAACCTAAAATATCTTGGAAAGATATACCTAAAATCATATCAAATAGTGAATTGATTAAATCCATTAATGCTACGAAACCGATCAGCATAGCTCCTACAATGATAGCTACTTTAAAGCCATCCATGATATATTCTCCAAGCATTTGGAAGAAAGTTTGCTTTTGCTCATCTTCAATTTTTAAAATATCTTCGTTTTCTTCTACTGTATACGGATTAATGATTGCAACAATAATAAATCCGCCAAACAAGTTCAACACAATCGCTGTTACAACATATTTTGGTTCAATCATTGTCATATATGCGCCAACAACCGACATAGAAACAGTCGACATTGCAGATGCGCATAATGTATACATTCGCTGTGGACTAATTTTATCTAATTGTTTTTTTACAGTAATGAATACTTCAGATTGACCTACCATTGCAGACGCAACAGCATTATATGATTCCAATTTCCCCATGCCATTTACTTTACTTAAAAGTAAACCTATCCATTTCATAATGAAAGGAAGAATTTTAAAATGCTGTAAGATCCCTATCAATGCAGATATAAATACAATTGGTAATAACACATTTATGAAGAAGGAATACTCCCCTTCATTCGCTAAACCACCAAAAACAAAAGTTATGCCCGTACTTGCGTAAGACAATAAATGATCAAATACATTTGTAAATCCTTTGATTAGAACATAACCAAACTTTGTATTTAGCAGTAATGCTGCAAATAAAAATTGGATAATCAACATAATAATTATGTTTTTATATTTTATTTCTTTTTTGTTTTTACTCATTAACAGAGCTAAACCAAAAACAAGTAGCAATCCACAAATGGATATTAAGTATCTCATGAGTTCCTCCATAAATTATATTAATAATTTTTGCGCGTTCGATATCCGAAACTACAAATCCTTCTTTCACTCATTATGTTCCATTATTGAAACTTGAATAACAGCTTTATATTTTAAAACTGAAAATATGTAGACAGTCAGACGTCAGACAAATCACTTCACTATACATTGTTTTCACTAGCAATTCAATAGTTAAAAGAAAAAAACTCCGCTAAAAGTGTATACGCTTACAAGATTATCGTATAAAAAAAGACCATCATAAATGACGGTCTCCGTTTACTACAAGTTTTTGTAAGCTGTATTCAAATTATACTGATTTAAATGAACTTATAAGGATAAATTGCCCCCCATAAATCCTTTTACATAAAAATGTGTTTCGTTTTATTTTATAAAATTCAATGCTTGTCGGGTAGATTCAATAAGTAATACATCCCCTTTATGCTCTCTTAACTTTAATGCTCCTTCAAAGCATTTTTCTGCCTCTGCAATTTTCCCTAATTCTAATAAACACTTTCCTCTATGTTGCATGGCAAAGTCCACATATAACAAATTATTGTCTGCCTCACATTTATCTAAAACACCGTTGAAGATTTCTAATGCTTCTATTGGATTACCGTTATATTTAATTGCCTCCCCTAGGCGTATTAATGACACGATTTCTCGATTGCTATCTTTCTGATCGCAGGCAATTCTAATGCATTCCGATAAAATAATAATGGCTTTTTGCGGTTCTCCATAAATTCTATATAAGTTCCCCAGTGTTCCCATTAGAAAGTATTTCTCATCTTCACTCTTTGTATTTGTAAGTAAATTTTCAGCAATGTCTATCATTTCTTTTAATTTAATCGGATTAGATGTTTTTTCACGAAGATACTCATTGTTATCAAAATAAATTATTTCACTTATTGTCAAAAGACAGTTTTTAAACTCTGAAAAGTTCATTTTTGAATACCTCCTATTGTTATTTCTGGTCTTTATCGAGAACCGCACTTAAAACGAGGATGTAACTCCATGTTAATCTTGAAAAAAGCTATCTTCTTTTTGTATAATTCTCCTCCATTTTGCGCATATATGGTAGTAACAAGGGAGGTTATTACATTGAAAAAGTTATTTTATTTATTTTTACTAGCCACACTTTTATTATCAGCTTGCGGGAAAAATACTGCTCCAAAGGAAGTTGCTGTCGATAAAAATACTTCAGTTGAAGATATAGTGGGAGCTATCGTTAAAAATAAATTCACTGTGGAAGAAAAGAATGGTACCGTATCAATCTCTATTCAGGATACTGATGTGAAAAAAGGTATGAAAAATCAAATGTTAAAGGATTCCACTAAAATATTTGCAGAGCTGTCTAAGCTACCTAGTGTTAAAACTCCAGCTATTAGTTGGTCTGCTCCGTTAACAGAACCAAATGGGGACAAATCTATGAATGAACTATTAAATATTTACTTTAGTGAGGAAGATTTTAAAAAGGTTAATTGGGCAAATTATACCCAGCTAGATATTGAATCTACTGCTACTCATTATCATCAAGAGGCTACTTTAGGACATTAGAGCATTTCAATGACAAGATACCCCCTCGCGTATACACGAAGGGGTATCTTTTTAATTGCTTAAAACAAATGTTTTTGTAATAATTTTCCTATAGAATACCTTTTCTCCCCTTCCCTATTAAAGGTCGCATTTTAATACCACACAGGGTATAAAAGATAGAACCTCCCGCTATGCTTTCGGTACTTAAAACATTCTGCTGAAAAGAATTTAAATCCCCTCTGTGTTCATTAATACTAGACGCCAGCCTTCGGGATCTTCAATTGTGACGCCTTTTTCAGCCCAATATGTATTTTCTGGCTCCACCTCAGGATAGCCCATTTGCAATAAGCGTTCGGCAATACGCTGTATAGTTGAACGCTTTGGAATATATAGTACGAGCAAATTATCCTTTGTTGGTGCTGGGCAAGGACTTCCTTCAATATGCTCTATAAATTCTAAATGATAGCTGGCATTCGGAAGACCAATCATGATACCAGTGTAGCCTCGATGCCCTGAAAAAGAGCCTATTTTTTCTAACCCCACGCCTTCGCAATAAAATTCTTCAATTTCCTTTATTTTATCAGTCGGTCTTGCTACACGTACCTGTGCCACCTGAAAATCATCTGACCATTGTTGTCTCATAGTTAATTCCCTCCTTTACCATCATTGTATAACGGAAAAATAGAGCTAGAGAACAGCCAATAGTCTGAAAAATCAAAAGAATCGTTCATACTCGTCCGAAATACCCGCGAAATCCATGTAAATACCCGTGAAGCGACATTTCTACTTTAAAAAATCACAAATTTTATCTGCAGCTGCTAACGGATTTTCTTTTTCTAAATAATACTCCTCAGCTGGCCAATATCTTCTTTGATACTTATTTAGCCGTTCTTGAAAATCTCCAATATAGGAATCCCTTTGTAATACTCTTTCCTTTCGAACTGTTCGAGGGATATCTAGAAATAAACGATAATCATAAAAGTTATTCCATTCATGCCTCAAAAGGAATACTCCCTCGATCACAAGAATACTATTCGTTCCTAATTTTATTCTTCTATTGTTAACGGTATCTGCTGATTGATTATAAAATGGGAGTCGGAATTGGAACTTGTTTTTATGTAAGGGTAACAACATATTATTTTTAATCAATTCAACATCCCATTGTAAATAATAGTATTCATACCATTCTGCGTGGCCAGTATTATAACGTTTACTGCTTTCTACGATATGATTATCTATATGGATTAATTCTACAGCACAAATCGATTGTAGCTCCTTCGCTAGTTTGTTAGCTACAGTGGACTTGCCTGCACCACCTAATCCATCAATCGCTACAATGAATGGTCTATCTTTAACAGAGCTCTTGCTAAATTGCTTTATAATATCGTACTTTAATTCATGTATATTCATTTGTTGCTACTCCTAATAAAAATAACCAGCTCTATCAAAAGAACTGGTTTCATTTAATTTATACTGTTAAAGCAACACTAAAAGAAGCAGCGGTCTTCTCTTTTACTTCCTCTACCGTGACACCCTCTGCTAATTCTATAAGCTGCATCCCTTCATCTGTAAAATCGAAAACAGCCAAATCTGTAATTAATCTATGCACAACGCCCTTTCCGGTTAAAGGTAGCTCGCATTGCTTTTTTATTTTTGACTCACCGTTTTTATTGACATGCTCCATCACGACGACTACTCTTTTCGCCCCGACTACAAGGTCCATGGCACCTCCCATACCTTTCACCATTTTCCCTGGAATCATCCAGTTCGCAAGGTCCCCCGTTTCAGATACTTCCATGCCACCTAAAATAGCCAGATCGATATGGCCTCCACGAATCATGGCAAATGATTCGGCACTGTCGAAGAAAGAGGCACCTGGAACTGCAGTGACCGTTTCTTTACCTGCATTAATTAAATCAGGATCGACCACGTCTTCTGCCGGGTATGGACCAATGCCAAGAAGCCCGTTTTCTGATTGTAAAAGGACGTCATAGTCAGACGGGATTGCATTGGCCACTAGCGTTGGAATACCAATACCTAAATTGACGTTCATGCCATTTTGTATTTCTTTTACTGCTCTATTCACTATTCTTTGTCTTGTATCAGCCATTTACGCATCCCCCTTTTTTATCATCAAACGCTCAATACGCTTCTCATAATTACCACCTAGTAAAACCCGCTGCACGAACACACCAGGTGTATGAATATGATCTGGATCTAGCTCTCCAACTTCAACAATTTCCTCTACTTCTGCAATCGTAATTTTTCCTGCCATTGCAGCTAGTGGATTGAAGTTACGTGATGTTTTTCTAAAAACTAAATTGCCTAGCTTGTCCGCCTTCCATGCTTTGACTAGTGCAAAGTCGGCGACAATACCTTTTTCTAAAATATATTCCTTGCCATCAAAAACCTTTACTTCTTTCCCCTCAGCGATGGGTGTTCCGACTCCAGTAGCTGTGTAAAAACCCGGAATCCCAGCTCCACCAGCTCGCATGCGCTCCGCTAACGTACCTTGTGGTGTCAATTCTACCTCAAGCTCCCCGCTTAAAAATTGCTGCTCAAAAATTTTATTTTCACCTACATAGGATGCAATCATTTTTTTGATTTGTTTATTTGCTAATAAAAGACCTAAACCCCAATCATCCACACCGCAGTTATTGCTTATGACCGTTAAGTCCTTTGTTCCCCTTTGAACTAGCGATGCAATAGATTTTTCAGGGATTCCACATAGCCCGAAACCCCCTACTGCTAACGTATCTCCATCTTTAATGTCGGCGACGGCCTCCTCAAACGAATTCCACACTTTCCCCTTCCCCATATCGAAACCCCCTAAAATTTCTCGTTTATTAAGAAAAATTCTACCTTACTACCGTTTTATAAGTAAAGGAATAAATTAGAATACTATTTATTCTAAAAGTGCATAAATCAATTTTCAGAACGTATTGTATGGAGTAGTTGCTTTAATGCAAAGGATTGATAAGTATTTTTCTTCGTAATAACGCCTAAACGCCATGGCATGTCAAAATTAAGTAACGGTATAATTTTGACATTCCTGTTCGTCTGCTTTGCGGCAATTGAATATGGTAAAAGAGTCACCCCTAGGTTCGAGGATACTAGCTCCACTATCAAATCCCATTGCGAGCTTTTATAGCCGACTACTGGTGTAAATCCTACGCTTTTACATGATTTAATAACATAATCATGTAATGTGAATTCCTCTGTAAAGATAATGAATGTTTCATTTTTTAAATCTTGTAATCGAATATGTTCTTGCTGAGCTAGTGGATGGGACTCATTGATAAAGACAAAAAATTGATCTTCCACAAATGATTGGACAGAAAATTTCCTTTCATCAGTAGGTATAACGACAATTCCCATATCAACATCGCCATTTTCTACTAACGTTCCGATCATTTTAGCTCCCCGTTCCACAAGCTCTAAATGCACCTTAGGATATTGCTTATGAAACTTTCGAGCAATTTCAGGGAAAAATAGTGTGCCAATTAGTGGCGGAATTCCTAATTTAATCGTACCTGTTTTGATGTTCGATAAATCATCCAATAATATATGTAAATCGTGTACAGAACGTATTATTTTTTGTCCTTGTTTATAAACAATACTACCAGCGTCTGTTAATTCTATATTACGTGTAGATCGGTTTAACAACTCTACATGAAGAGCATTCTCCAACTTTTTAATGCTTTTGCTTAATGAAGGCTGTGACATAAAGCATTCATTAGCTGCCTTTGAAAAACTCCCATGTTCAACAACGGTCATAAAAGCTTTTAAATCCCGCAACTCCATATAGATACCCCTCCATTTATTCTAATTTGTTATAAAAAATATTCCAAAACTCTCTATTTAGTAATAGATTCTCCTCATTTTCTACTTATCCTTCTTCTTAAAAACACGTGGACCAAACATAATAGCCATAAGGCTTAGTTATGATTTTAATCACAGTTATATTCCGCAATAGTAATCATCCGTTTATTTCTACATTACGTTCATTTTATTGTGCTTGATTACCGATTTATCTTTCTTTATTCATTTCCCTATGTACAATTAGCCATAAGGGATGGCAGAAAAGGAAAGGGGATTTCAAACATGAAAACGTTAACAAGAATTTCAAATGCTATCATGGAAAAATATTTACCTGATCCATACATTTTTGTCACTATACTCACAGTATTAACGTTATTATTAGGGGTTGCATTAACAGATGCTTCTCCACTCGATATGGTGACATATTGGGGAGGTAGTTTTTGGAGTTTACTAGAATTTACAATGCAAATGGTGATTGTCTTAGCTGCAGGCCATATTTTAGCGAATAGTCCCGTTTTTAAAAAAGGATTAGCAGCCATTGCAAGTAAAATAAAAACACCCGGTATGGCCATTATTATTGTTACATTTGTATCGCTAATCGCTTGCTGGATTAACTGGGGTTTCGGACTTGTCATTGGTGCCCTATTTGCAAAGGAAATTGCTCGGCATGTTAAAAAAGTTGATTATCGTTTATTAATTGCTAGTGCCTATTCAGGCTTTGTTATTTGGCACGGTGGATTAGCTGGCTCAATTCCGTTATCCATAGCTACTGAAGGTCATAAGTTTGCGGATATTATGGGGATCATCCCAACAAACATTACATTATTTTCAACGTATAACTTATTTATAGTTATTGTGATCGTTTTCACTTTACCTTTCTTTAATCGTTGGATGATGCCAAAAGAAGAAGACTCGGTTGAGGTTGACCCTACTTTATTAGTAGAGGAAAAAACAGCGTTGCCTAAACCTGTAAATAACTTTGCTAGCCGCTCTGAAAGAAGTTATATTTTAACGATTTTAATTGCTATTATTGGACTCGTATTTTTAGTACATCATTTTATGACGAAAGGCTTTGTTCTTGATTTAAATGTGATCAATACGATTTTTATTGTGTTAGGGATCATTTTCCACGGGACACCACAGCGTTTCCTTGCTGCTGCACAAGATGCTATTAAAACAACAACAGGCATCGTTTTTCAATTTCCGTTTTATGCAGGGATTATGGGTATGATGACCGCTTCTGGTTTAGCTGCTGTATTCTCAGAATGGTTCGTCAATATTTCTAATGAACATACCTTCTATTTGTTTACATTTTACTCTGCAGGACTTGTTAACTTCTTTATACCATCAGGCGGTGGGCAATGGGCGGTACAAGCTCCTATTATGCTAGACGCTGCAACCACTTTAGGTGCCGACTATGCTAAAACTGCCATGGCAATCGCGTGGGGTGACGCTTGGACGAATATGATTCAGCCGTTCTGGGCACTACCAGCCCTTGCAATTGCTGGCTTAAAGGCTAGAGATATAATGGGCTTCTGTTTATTCATTTTAATCTTCACCGGCATTATTATTAGCATTGGCTTCTTGTTCTTCTAGCTGGATATAAAGTACTTCACGGGATATTTATCCGTGAAGTTTTTATTTTTAGAAAGTGATCCCTACTACTAAAATAAATTTTCCCCAAAAATTTAGCCGCAAAAAAAGCCCTTAATGGGCTTTTTCTAATGCCAATTTAATGCCAAAGCCAATTAACACTGCACCTGTCAATCCTTCGATTACAGCTTTCGTCCTTGGCTTTTTCATAAATGCGCTAATTTTATCCAATAAGTAAACATAAAACACAAACCAAAATCCTGTTAACGCCGTATAAATAAGTCCCATCATAAGAAACGGTATAAATGTACCGCTCTTGCCATCTACAAACTGAGGTAAAAATGTGAGAAAAAATACAGCCACCTTCGGGTTTGTTACGTTCGTTAAAAAGCCTTGCTTAAAGCATGATTGCTGCGAATATTTATGATCAATTTGGGCCTCATCTTGCACAACAGGAGGCTGCGTACGTATTGTTCGTAATGCCCATAAAGTTTTAATACCTAAGTAACATAAATAGACCGCTCCGACGTATTTTAAAATGGCAAATACATATGCTGACTTTACAATAATCGCGGAAAGTCCAATAACTGCTGCAAATGTATGAATCAATAATCCACAGCACGAACCAAGTAAAGTCTGTAAGCCCCCTTTTCTACTTACGGTAAGTGTATTTTTTGTTGCAATCGCCGTATCCGGACCAGGCAAAATAATTAATAAAATACACATTAATAAAAAGACAGATATGTTCACCACTTTAATACCCTCCCTTTTAATCAGAAAATTATAAAAATAATTTTAACATATGTACAACTACACCAAAAGACGTGATGTGAAAATTTATCCAAAGTAATTATAATTGACATGCAACCATAAGGTGTTATATATTCATAACACCTTATGGTTACATTTTTTTATAAAGGAGTTCATTTTAAATGACTGAAAAACTAGAGAACATTGTTAAAACAGTTACACTCAATGCACCGATTGAAAAAGTGTGGGAAACAGTAACAGACGCTGAAAAGATTGCTTCTTGGCTTATGCCAAACAATTTTAAGCCCGTTGAAGGGCATGAATTTACAATACAATCACCGTTTGGCCCTTCACCATGTCGAGTAGAACAAGTAGATGCTCCACATTTTGTTCGTTTTGCATGGGATACAGATGGATGGTTTGTCACTTTTGAACTGAAAGAAATTGGTGAGCAAACAGAGTTTACATTAACTCATGGTGGCTGGAAAGAAGCTTCACATATCATTCCTAAAACTAACATGCCTGCTGAAGCTATTCGTACAACTATGGATGGCGGCTGGACAATGCTTATCGGCAAAAAATTAAAAGAAGTTGTAGAATCACAATGACACCGCTTGCTGTAAAGCATGATGTTTTTCAAGCAATCGCTGATCCAACAAGACGTCATGTCCTACAGCTACTTGCCTCAAGTGATAAACCGATCTCACTTATTTCTGAAAATTTTTCTATTAGCCGAACTGCTGTCGTGAAGCATTTAAAAATTTTAGAACAAGCTGAGCTAGTCTCTGCCCAAAAAAAGGGACGAGAAAAAATATACACATTACATGCCGAAAAACTAAAAGAGATTGAAGACTGGCTACAGTACTTTGATTTGTTTTGGGATAATAAGTTGGCGCAACTACAAAGTATTTTTGAAGAAGATTAAATGACAAGGAGCTGTCCCTTCTAATAGGACAGCTCCTTGTTTAATAAAGATAAAATATTCCACCACTAATAATTTCTATTTTAATTTTTGTATCGTATTGTTCCTCTAATGCCTTCTTTTCAACATCATAACATTCGGGTTTGTCATCTTCCTCTTCATAAAAATAATCGAGTACCCGCTGATCACGTTGCCATCGTTTTTTAGCTTCAGTAGCCCATGAATGATCATCTTGTTCAATTATTTTTTCAATAGTAGCATTTAATCTTTCAAGTGCTCTAAGGGGCTTTATAATAAATTGAACATGAAAAGCATTATCTGCTGGAACAGTGTCAAAATCGGATGTACATATCGTTTCTTGAAAATCCTCTTTTATGACCCCAGTTAGCAAGTTTATACCCAATGAATAAAGCATTTCTTTCGTTTGGTCGCAGCAATATGACACTTTAAAATTAACACCTAACCATGGCGTAAGGATAACTTGCCCTATTGCGGTATCCACCTTCTCAAAAAGCTGAACATAAGCTCCTAGCTCCCTTGTTGCTTGAAAAAGCTGGTTCATTCTCGGAGAACCGAAATGAATAGCTTCGCCATAAAGGCTCCCAGCTGATGCCGTTTGATCTGTAATGAAAGTTACTTGGGCTGGATTTGCCTCAGTATTTGTTGCTTCTACGTATTGCCAATAAAAAGGGCGATTCATTATTCTTTTATCAATATCAACTGTTAATTGTACCGTGAGATAATGCTGATCTTCCCTTAAAATAGGGCAATCATTTTCATTAAAAAATTCTCGTAAATAACTATGAACTTGCTGTGGATACATAGTCCTTCTCCCTTACACTATACAGATTCTTTAAAGTTAGATAGAATCGCATCTAAGTCGCCGACTACCTTTTCGAAAACATCAATTTTCGTATGAAGTAATGCTAATATATTCTCTTCAATTGTATTGGCTATAGCGAGATTATAAATATGAACATCATGCTCTTGCCCTAAACGATGCACACGACCAATCCGTTGCTCTAGCTTCATAGGGTTCCAGGGCAAATCATAGTTAATGACATGATGACAAAATTGAAGGTTAATCCCCTCACCGCCTGCCTCTGTTGCGATTAGAACCTGCGCCCTTTCCTTAAAAAGATGCTTCATATAATCACGTTTGCTTTTATTATATTTACCGTTGAACAGGACACTCGTAATACCGTTAGAATGTAAATACCATTGTAAATAAATTTGAGTAGCTCTATACTCTGTAAAAATAATCACTTTATCCTTGGCCTGTTCGACTATTTCTAGTGTCTTTTTCGCCTTTGAATTCACTTCTAATGCCATTAATTTTGCTAGTATATCTTCAATTTCTTGTGATTGTGCATTGTCTTCAAGCATTTTAGATAACGTCAAGGCTGTTGCCTCTTTACTACTACACATTTCCTTCTGCAATGTAATCATTGAAAAAGAGCCTGTATTTTGAAGCGTTCCGAGCAGATTATAAACTTCCTCTTCTTCCTTCGTAAATCGAATAGGGACAATTTGAACACGGCGATTTGTCCACTCAATGCCCGTGTCCTCCCTCCTATTCCTCACCATCACCTGATTCACTAATTCCTTTAAATAATCATTATGCTCTAAATCATGCTTGCTTGCCGAAAATGCAGATTGAAATGTATCATAATTGCCAAGATGACCAGGCTTAAGTAAAGAAATAAGATAAAATAATTCAAAAACATCGTTTTGAATCGGTGTTGCCGTTAATAATAAACAAAACTTTTTCTTTAAGCCTTGTACAAATTCATAAATTTGGGTTTTATGATTTTTTAGTTTATGTGCCTCATCGATAATAATCATGTCGTAATTCTGCTCATAAATGCGCTCTTTGTGAGGACTCTTCTTCGCTGTATCCATACTCATAATAAGGACATCATAGCGCTCAATCGACACATTTTTTTTATAAGCTATTGCTGGAATGTGGAATTTAATATTTAATTCTTCAATCCACTGATTAATAAGAGATGCTGGAGCTAATATTAACGCTCTTTTAACGAGTCCTCGAATCAGATATTCTTTTAAAATTAAACCTGCTTCAATTGTTTTACCAAGACCTACCTCATCAGCTAGAATCGCCTTTCCATTCATACGTTCAATGACTGTTTCTGCCGCTTCCAACTGGTGTGTAAGTGGCTTTAAATTCGGTAAATACTTTGTCGCCTGTAAACCTGTGAAATCAGTAATTAACTTCATTTTCACAATGTCATAATTCATCTTGTACAATGTCCAGCTATCCCACTTTTCAAGATGATTTAGTTTATTGATAAAGCCTTCTTCCCATTCGGACGACCTTTCTATTTTCATGATCATCACCTCATGCTATTATTTCTAGTTTAGGTTGTCCAAAAAAGAGAAAGCTATGTTAAGCTTTGCGAAAGAAAATATAAATATTTAATGAAGTTTTTTGCATTAGGTACTTATTTATTTAAAAAAATGAAGGACGCTCTTTTGCAAATCGAGAGATTGATTTCCGTTCCGGCTGCTGCTTTCCTGGGGGCGTCCGCTGAGCCGCTTCTCCAAGAGCATGTATCCTCTAGCATGTCACTCTAATTTATAGTAATAAAATCATACATCAGCATCATGATTTATTTCCTTCATACAGAAATCCCGCTCATTTTAAACGCCACAACATTTGCAAAGTTTTTACTTTATTATTTCCATCAGGTGCTGCTTAATTCATTTGCGAATGGTTAGATGATTTACTTGACTCTTTTAATAACCTGCAATATTGTTTTTTTAAATCCAATCCCTTTCAAGCAAATTAATTATAAAACCTTAATTTCGTACAATTTAAAAGGATTATGGTATTAAGATAGTCTTTTTATCCTTTTCTTTTTTTCATACAATTAAAGAAGCATTACTTTCCAGAAATTACGTTTTTGCAAAAAACGAGATTATTACAAAGCTTACATATACTGAGGAGGTTACTATGAATATTATTGAAGCATTATCAGCGTCATTACCTTACATTCATTTAGCTATGAAAGGCGAGTCCATGATTGGATTAGTAGATAAAGAGAGTGAGAGTATTATTGCTTATTTACCTGGGAAACGGATAGATTCTGGTTATAAAATTGGACAAAAAATTCTCCCAGGTGATGCAATTTTACATCTCCCACTTAAAGGCAAAAGTACTGATGAACCTGTACCAAAAGAATTTTATGGAGTGGAATTTAATGCATTTTCTTTTCCTGTTCGCGAAAATGGGCAAATCGTAGGCGCGCTAGCCTTTGGAATACCTATTGACGATTCTCTACAAATGGAGAAATATATTGTTACTATGAATGACATTATCCAAAACCTGCAGGATAAATTACATACAATTGCCTCTCATTCGGAGGAGCTAGCCGCAACTAGTGAGGAAATTAATAAACAGACCCAATTCGCTTTAGAGGACGCAGAAAAAACAAATGGTATTACCGATTTAATAAAAAATATTTCTCGTCAAACAAATCTCCTCGGATTAAATGCATCGATTGAGGCGGCACGAGCAGGCCAACATGGTGCTGGATTTAATATAGTAGCACAAGAAGTTCGCAAGCTTTCTACCGAAACATCTACTGCTACCGATAACATCGAATCCTCTCTTCGAAGCATCAATCATAATCTTGAGAGTTTAAAGCAAAATATGACTCAAATAAATGGCGCCACAAACGAACAGGCACAACTTGTTCAGGACTTTAGTGAAATTATTGACGAGCTTAGTACGCTTAGTACCGAAATGAAGGGTTTTATGTCTAAAGCTTTAAAATAAAGACTTATATCAATAGAAAAATCCGCCTCGCTTTCTGTGGTCAAATCAATAGCCACAAAAGTCTGCGTGGATTTTTTACTTTTTATGTAAGGAAAATTCATCAATTGTTAAATAGTTATTTCAAAATAACAAATTATAGACTAAAATTTTCTAAAATATACTATATGATTACTTTTTGATACACTATTGGAAAAAACAAAATGAGGTCAAAATGAAAAGGAAAGTATTTATATTACATGAGATTTATGGAGTCAACAATTTTATAAAAATGCAAGCTGAGTCATATAGTAACGCCAACACTATTGTTGAGTGCATTACTTTATATTCAGACAATAGAATATTCCCATATGAACAAGAACAGCAGGCTTATGATTATTTCATAAATGAAATTGGCTTTGATGCTCCCCTCGAACAACTAACCGAAAAAGTATTGGAGGCTAGCTCACATTATGACGAAGTGCTGTTAATCGGATTTAGCGTGGGTGCAACATTAGCTTGGAGATTATCAACATTGCCATTACAAGGAATCGTTTGCGTTTATGGTTCACGCATTCGACAATACCTGGATGTGATCCCCTCTTGTCCGACACTCGTCATTTTACCCAGTGATGAGAAAAGTTTTAATGTCCATGTATTAAAAGAAACACTCGATACATTACCACTTGTTCATACGAGTCAATATCTAGGTCAGCATGGTTTTATGGACTGCAATAATTCAAACTATTGTTATAAAAGTTATCTACAGGCACAAAACGAAATCTCGCAATTTTTCGAAATTAAATGAAGTAAGGGTGGACTTAGTAATGAATCAAAATGAAAGCATGATTATTGATCCTTATATAGAAGGAGGAAATGTAATTTATCCAAACTTCCACCTATCTATGCAGCCTGGCATTATTATTGGCATCTATACGGATGTGTCAAAAATACATACTTTAATCCAGTGGTTTGCGAAGCAAAGCAATACGTATACACATTTTCGTGAAAATGCCCTGTATGAGCGACTGACGGTTCGAGAATACATCAACTTTTGCTTAAAGCTTTTCAATGCTTCTTCTGAAAAGATGGAGGATGTATTAGCATTGTTCGCTTTACCGGAGCAAAAAAGCATGAAAATTAGCAAGCTTTCAAATAGCGAAAAGCAACGCTTAAAATTACTGAATACATATCTTAATCAGGCACCGATACAAGTTTTAGAAGAACCTCTCCAAAATCTGGATGAATTTTCCAAACAAAAAGCCATTCAGTTATTGGGTGTCCTTCAAAAGCAAAATAAAACAGTCATTTTACTATCTAACAATTTCGAGAATTTAATCGTTTCGAGTACAGAAATACATAGACTAGATGCAATGGGCTTACATGCATTAGATGTGAAAGAAGATGAGACAGAACTAGCTTCTCCCTCTCTTGAAAGTGCACCGATTCGACTTGATAAAATCCCTACAAAGAAGAACGATAAGATCATTTTATTTAATCCCCCTGAAATCGATTATATCGAAAGCGTTGAGGGTGTTGTTTCACTGTATGTTACAGGTGAAGCCTATCCATGTACATTGTCGCTAAATGAGCTTGAACAAAAATTGACACCGTTCGGCTTCTTTAGAAGTCATCGCTCTTATATCGTTAACTTACAAAAGGTACGGGAAATCATTACGTGGACTCGCAATAGCTACAGCTTAGCCCTGAATAGCACTGAAAAGACCGTAGTACCTTTGTCGAAAAATAAGCTTGCAGATTTAAAGGAAATACTCGGAATTTAGTAGATTTCCCAGGAAATAAACGACTCCTGTCAGCTGAAATATTTCTCCGCTAATGGTCATTTCACCGCCTTTCACCTGTAATTTAATGTTGTTATCTTCATTGTCCCTTATAGTTGAGACATCAACAACAACACAGGGAGGTTTTCAAATGAACGCAGTGATTGATGTTCAGCATTTAAAAAAAACATTTAATAAGGAAACAGCATTACAGGATGTTTCCTTTACCATTCAAAAAGGAGAAATATTCGGCTTTCTTGGACCTAGTGGTTCTGGAAAAACGACTACAATAAAAATATTAACAGCACAAACTGAAAAAACTGATGGCGACGTTTTATTGTTTGGCCGCCCAGCAAATGAGATGAAACAAAGTAACAATCGTAAACGCTTTGGTATTTTAACAGATAATAGCGGACTATATACACGACTTTCAATCGAGGAGAATTTATTACTATTCAGTAATTTATATCAATTACCTAAATCAGCCGTCAAAGAGGCTTTGGATTTTGTTAACCTATACGGTGATCGTAAAAAGAAAATTAGTCAGCTTTCTAAAGGAATGATGCAACGTGTTACGCTAGCACGTGCCATCATGCATAAACCAGAACTACTATTTTTAGATGAACCAACTTCTGCACTCGATCCCGTTAATACACAGCATATTTATAACGGCTTGCGTAAACTAAACGAGATGGGTACTACAATATTTTTAACAACACACGATATGAGTGAAGCAGAAATACTTTGTGATCGTGTCGCCTTCTTACATAAAGGTAAAATTAGAGCAATTGGTTCGCCAAAAAATTTGAAAAAAGAGTTTGGTGATGAGTCTATTACAGTTGAACTAAAAAATGGCGCTAGCGAAGTCATTCAAAATGGAAATCAGGATGCAGAAAAACTGTTTCATTGGATGCAATCGAACGAAGTTTCTCGCATTTATACAAACGAGCCGACACTAGGTAATATTTTTATGCAAATAACAGGGAGTGATTTAGTATGAACCTTTCAATGACACGTATTCAAGCTATTTTAATGAAGGATTATAAGGAATTTTCACGTAACTATGCGGTATCCATTATGGTATTTATGCCACTTTTTTTTGCATTTTTATATAGTAAAACGGGCTCAGCTACTATCGCAACCTATTTCCTTTCAATTAATATTGCATTTTCTATGGTGACTTCCTATGTACAATGCTGTCTAATTGCTGAAGAGAAAGAAAAAAATACGCTTCGCAGTTTAATGCTTTCCCCTGCTTCACTTGGCGATATTTTAATTGGTAAAAGCTTGTTTGTCTTTATCATTACGGTAGTAATCGTAGCATTGACTATTTTCATCGTTGGCTATAACCCGGCTAATCTTTTCATCTTAGCTATCGCTTTAATAGTTTCGACTGTGTTCTATATTGCAATGGGAACATTATGTGGATTATTCGCCAAAACGATTATGGAAGGATCTCTTATTGTACTACCTGTTATCCTAATTTTCTCATTTGGTCCTCTTGTACTAGCTCTATCTTCTGCTAGTCCGATATTCAAGATTGCTGAATGGTTACCAAGTTCCCAATTGGTAGTATTAGGAGAAGCTCTAGAAGGCACATACACAACAATGGACGTCATTATTCCAATAGCTACTATCATCGCATGGTCAATAGTAACTTGGATTGTAGTAGGATATATTTATAAAAAAAGAATGGTCGACTAATGACCATTCTTTTTAAGTATAATAATTTCTTTATCCCTATTTCTCGGTAGCGTCAATTAGCAACTGCTGCAAATGCTTTTTCACTCGTGGCCATTCTTGTAGAGTAATACTGTACATCACAGTATTACGAGTTGTACCATCCTTACGCACCATATGATTACGTAAGACCCCCTCCTTTATTGCTCCTAGACGCTCAATTGCCCTTTGTGAACGCACATTTTCATGATCAGTTTTAATTTGCACACGCTGTATATTTAATACCTCAAAGCAGTATTGTAGTAATAAATATTTGCAATTCGTATTAATAGCTGTACGCCAAAAAGCAGGTGAAATCCATGTAGTTCCTATTTCAAGCCGTTTATGCGTTTCATCAATATCCATAAATCGAGTCGAACCGATGATGTGTCCAGATTTTTTATCCACAATTACGAATGGGAACTCGTTTTTTTCTCGTTTTGTTAGTAATGCCTTATCCACAAAGTTATTCACATCGTCTATTTTTTCTATAGTTGTGGACATATGTGACCAGATCTCTGGATAACTTGCAGCCTCTAATAACCCTTGCATATCATCATGTTCTAAAGGCTTAAGCAATACAACCTCATTTTCTAATGCTATAAAATTCATTTTCTTCACTCCTTTTCAATATTTAACGATAATTTTGATATGATAGATAGAACCAATTTTCAAAAAATACACCATACCAGGAGGTGCAACATTTTGGATTTATCGATTTCATTTACTGGAGATTCACCGAAGTACGTGCAAATTTACGAAGAAATAAAACAAGCAATTTTAAGCAAAAAACTGATGGCCGATGAGCAATTGCCTTCTAAACGGACTCTTGCAATAACGCTTGACGTTAGTGTCCATACAATTAAAGAAGCTTATGAGCAATTACTAGCTGAAGGCTATATCTATAGTAAGGAACGCTCTGGCTATTTTATAGCGCCCTTTGAATTTGAATGGGAACAGCAGCAAAAACATCACATATCCACAGCTAAAGCATCTACTACATATACTATAAAATTTGATTTTAATAACGGACATGTGGATAAGGAGGCTTTTCCATTCTCCAGCTGGCATAAGCTGTTGAAAAAGCACTTCAATGTGGATAATTTAACGACAAGTCCTTGGCAAGGAGAAGCTATATTGCGGACGGAAATCGCTCGTTATGTTGAACGATCAAGAGGGGTTACTTGTGAGGCATCACAGGTGTTTATTTATAGTGGTACACAAAATCAGCTTCAAGCTCTATGTCACTTTTTTGGCCCAAAAGCACAAGTTGGCTTAGAGGATCCTGGCTTTAAAAGAGTGCATGCAACATTACAACAATGTGGACTAACAACTCATGCAATTCCTGTTGATAACTCAGGGGTTACTATACCGAAAAAATCAATCCACATGTTATACACAACACCCGCACACCAGTTTCCACTAGGCATGGTTATGCCTGTTGAACGGCGTGCGGCACTTCTGCAATGGGCTACTACTGAAAAAGCATATATTATTGAAGATGACTATGATTCAGAATTTCGTTATAAGGGGCTCCCTATCCCCTCTTTAGCAAAAATGGATCAGCTTCAACGCGTAATTTATTTCGGAACCTTTTCCAAAACGCTTATCCCATCGCTGCGCATAAGTTACATGATTTTGCCTAAATCGTTAGTCGAAGCTTTTACTCATTTTAATCAAGAACAAAAATCCGTTGTCTCCAAAATAGATCAGCTTGTGTTAGCCGATTTTATTGCTCAAGGTTTATTCGATAAGCATTTAGCCAAAATGCGCACTATTTATCGTAAAAAGCAACAGACATTACTAGCAGCTATTAACGCCCATTTTTCGAATGAATTCGAAGTAATTGGTGAAAAATCAGGACTACACATCGTTATGAAGTTACCAAAAAGACTTTCTGAACAGGAGGCGATTAAACTTGCGCAGGAGGAAGGTATCCAAGTCTACCCATGTTCAACCTCCTATCAGCACAACTCTGAACATGCTATGGTCATTATAGGCTACGGTGGGCTTTCCCTTGAGCAAATCCAAGAAAGTATCGCGTTACTTGCAACAGTTTGGCAATCATTCGAAACCTTTTAAAATTCTTCTCGTATTTATACTAAATGCACATATAAGGGGAATAGACAAAATGGAGAATCTCGAGCATTTAGAAAAGCATTTGCAAGAAATTCAAGCGTGGGAGAAAGATCAAAAGGACTTGTGGTTTTGGGAGAAATTAGGTCGCATTCCGTTTAAACTCTTAGATAAGATGACACCTGCCTTTCTTCAAAAGAAGATAGCATTACTAGTTGATGAATTAGGGAGCTATATTCAATCAGGTGGGCAATACTTAATTAATGAACAGGCTATGCTGCAGAACATACGTAACAATTCTTCTTTTCATGATATTTGTGCTATATCTGATATAGGACAAATTCCTTTGGAGGATATGATTGCTCTAAGTGACAAGCTTCAAAATGAACGCGTAAAATTAGCAACAGTACAAGGTGCTTCTACCGGCTTTGGTGGTATCTTTACACTAGCTATAGACATTCCTTTTATTTTAGGAATGGCTTTAAAAACATTGCAAGAGATTGCAATCATTCACGGCTATAACCCAAACGATAAAATGGAACGAATTTTCATCGTTAAATGTCTCCAATTCTCCTCAGCTGATATTGTCGGCAAAGAAGCTATATTGAAAGAGCTTTCTTCTATGCATACGACGAATCATGCAGCGGAGGATATGATTTCACAACTGCAAGGCTGGCAGGAAGTATTTTTTACGTATCGCGATCAATTCGGCTGGAAAAAGCTGTTTCAAATGATTCCGGTAGCTGGGATGATTTTCGGTGCCTATGCAAATAAAGGAATGATTCAAGATGTTGCTGAAGCAGGAATTATGCTCTATCGCAAACGGCGTATATATGAAAAAATCAATGAACTAGACAAGCAATAACACTAACTATGCCCATATAAAAAGATGACTTTACAATATCAGAGTCATCTTTTTTATATCTACATTTGGATTTAATTACTTTATATTTTAATTAATATTTTCCCTTGATGCTGGCGACTTTCCATCAAATCATGGGCTTTCTGCATGTCCTCTAATTTAAAGATCCTCGCAACAGGTACTTGGAAGCTCTCTTCCCTCAGCAATGCAAACATCTCCTCGGTAACTTGTTGTAGCATTTTTGGCTTGGAAGCTCGAGTCGTTCCTAGGCTAAAACCTTTCACATTGCGGCAGCTATTATGTAAATCAGATGTTTTTATATTACCTGCTTTACCACCACTATTTCCAAATTGCACGAGCGTACCATACGGAGCTAAACAGTGAAAGCTCTCTTCTGTAATATTTCCAGCGATGGAGTCAAAAATGATGTTTACACCTTGACCATCCGTATATTCATTGACTTGCGCACTAAAATTATCGTATGTCAGTACATGATGGGCACCTAGCTCATAGGCAATTGTCGCTTTTTTCATATCACTGACTGTGCCAATAATATTTTTAGCACCTAGCTTTTTCGCCATTTGAATAAGCATTGTCCCTGCACCACCAGATGCAGCATGAATTAGTACGCTATCGTTTGTACGAATTGGAGCGATTTGATGTGTTAAGAGATAGGATAAAAACAAAACCGTTGGCACAGCAGCTGCCTTCTCCAAAGAGACATCATTTGGAACTTTGAAGACAAGCTGTTCTTTCGCTACTACATACTCTGCATATGCTCCATCTTTTGGGAATGCAATAACGACATCCCCAACTTTAAATGCACTATTTTCACCAAAAACCTCTTCAACTACACCAGCTACATCTAAACCGAGTATCATTGGGAAATTTGCTTTTGCTTTATTGCCTGTTCTATTTTTAATATCGGCAAAATTCACACTCGTATATGTCGTACGTATTAATACTTCCCCTGCTGAAATAGACGGCTTTGGACATTCTACGTACTTTAAAACATCAGAAGTACCAAACTCATTAATAATCACAGCCTTCATAAATTTCTCCCCCCTTGTTATAGTTAGATTATAAAATAAAAAAGAAATAAATGGGGGTATTTCCATTAAAATCAAACCAAGAAAAGAACAATACAACGATATTCCATACCATCACTTTGATAACAAAAGTGACAGGGTGTGCTTTATGTTCTCTGGCACTGGCTATACGTATGAAAAACCACTTCTTTATTATTCAACTGAGCTGATGCTAGAACTTGGCTATGATGTAGTACAAGTATGCTATACGTTTGATTCGCAACAATTTGAACAGGAGCCAGAAGCTATTTCAGCAATGGTTTATAATGCCGCAAACCCTATTGTGGAATATATTTTAAGTACAAAATCTTATACCGAAGCTGTATACATAGGAAAATCACTCGGGACATTACCGATCACAGATTTTTATATGCAGCGAATGTCATCTGTTCCTTCTCGTTATGTGCTTTTGACACCCCTACTGACTCTTGATCATGTGATGAAAAATTTGCTTGGAAAGCAGGCATTTCTAGCAATCGGTACTGCTGATCCTCATTATTCTAAAGAAAGATTAGGACTACTTTCTTCATTTGAGCTCACTATTGTAGAAAATGCTGACCATTCTCTTGAAATAAAAAATCATACAGTAGAGTCAGTGATTCTTTGCCAATCACTTTTAACGGAGCTTACAGCCTATCTTCAATAAGAATATCGGAACCTTTTCGTGAAATATCGGAATTATTTCTGAATTTATCGGAATGTTTTAGAAGTTTATCGGAACAATTCAGGTATTTATCGGAATATATTAAAATTCGTAGAAACACCTTACCGAATTATGGATAACGAGTAAATAAGGCTGTTCTTCCCAGAGAGCTCGGATTGCTGAAATCGGGTAAGAGTGAATTATTGAAACAAGCCTAGGTGTAGCGCATTGGATTTCTATTTGAATGATGGTGCGACGGGAACTCCCGTTACAGAGAAACAGTATAAGCATACGTATTTATGCCGTACTGAAAAGGCTATTATGGTGACATAATAGTGAACTAAGGTGGCACCACGTGAGTATAAATTTCACAATCTCGCCCCAAAGACAAATCGTCTTGGGGGTGGGATTTTTTTGTTTTAGTTACTTGTCATAACTACAAGGAGGAATTTATATGGGCGTAAATAAATTAATAGAAATGTGGCGTTATCCGGCTATATTATTGTCTAGTATTGGTGTTTCCAGCGTCGGAAGCTGGATAGCTTTAAATCTAATTGTTTTACCTTACAGGATCCGCTATCGCTGTGTCTGGCTTATATATCGTTAGGGCTTTATCCACACTTTTCGCCAGTTTCTGGTCAGGCAGTTTGATAGATCGTTTAAATAAAAAATACCTCATGATTGTTCTCAACCTTTTCGAATCTTTACTAATTGTCACACTACCTTTTCCGTCGCTTCGGCTGTTTCTTCCGTCCCCCGACTCTTCCATCAAAATTTATCGCTGAAACACCCGGTGTTCACTTCATCTTAAGTCATATGTAGACACAAAAAGGGCATGAACTCAATATTACTATTGATTCATGCCCTTGAAATATTAATACGCTAAGCCGAATAGCGCTTTAATGTGTGTAAGATAGCGAATGTTAGACGCTTCTTTCATAAGTGTTGCAGGAAGACCTTTAAGTTGTGTGTTGCTAGCACCGATTGTCGCAACAGCGTCTTTACGGCCTAAGCTTGCAAGTGTACCAGAGTTAATTGCAGAGAAAGACTTCATCTCTTGGTTTTTGTATTGTGCAAATAAGTTGTATCCAGCGCACTCACCCATTTGCCATGCAACTTGTGCAGTTGGTGCATATAGTGGACGTCCGCCATCACCTGGTAATGCTACAGATGCATCACCGATTACGAATACATCATCATGAGATGTAGATTGTAAGAATTCGTTAATCGTAGCTTTACCGCGGTCTGCTTCAAGACCAGACTCGCCTACGATTGGAAGTGGAGCTACCCCGCCTGTCCAAATAAGCGTATTGGCAACGATTGGTTCGCGATCTTTAAGAGAGATGACGTTACCATCAACACCCGTTACAGGAGTGCTAGTAATGAATTCAACGCCACGTTTTGCTAAACTTTCAGTAGCGCGTTGGATAAGTACATCCGGAAGTACTGGTAAGATTTTCGGACCAGCTTCAACAAGTTTAATTTTAAGGTCAGCAAAGTTAACACCGTGTTTTGCTGCGATCTTCGGGAAGTTGTCCACGATTTCACCAACAAGCTCTACACCTGTTAAACCGCCACCACCGATAACGATTGTTGCATCTGCTTCGTCTTTTGTTTGTGCATATGCTTTAATACGGTCTTCGATATGTTTGTTAATTTTGTTTGCTTCGTTCACTGATTTAAGTACCATTGAGTTTTCTTCTAATCCTGGGATACCGAAGAATCCAGTTTGGCTACCTAAAGATACTACTAAAGTATCGTAATTTAAAGTATACCCAGTATCTAGGTCAACTTTTTTACTGTCTACGTTGAATTTTGTAACTTTAGCGATTTGTAAATCGATATCTAAACCTTTAAAGATTTTTTTAAGTGGTAAAGCAACAGCACCTTCAGCAATAGTACCACCAGCTAAACGGTGAAGTTCAGTGATGATTTGGTGTGTTGGGAATTGGTTTACTACAGTAATTTTAGCTTCATCAGCTGATAGATACTTACGTGCTGTTAATGCAGTTAAAACGCCAGCGTAACCAGCACCTAAGATGACGATTTCTTTTGACATGATTAATTAATCCTCCGTCCGTACGTTTTGAATATATCTCGAGTCGAGTCTTATTTAGCTTTACGTTCAGCGCTTACTTGTAAGAAAGCATTAACAAAACGGAAAACACCTTGAACTTGTGGGTCTTTTAACATTTTCATAAGACCGAATAAACCAATTACTTCTTGGCTTTCAGACGCACGGTCTTTCGCTTCAATTGCAGTAGCTGCAAGATTTTTAGCTGAGCCTACTACTGGGCCTGCCATTTCTGTTACCGCACCAACAGTATCATTTTTCAATACTTCGTCAGTTGCAACAGCTTGAGCAAACTCATATGACTTTGTTAATAGCGTCATCATTTCAGTTAACTTTGGTAATTGTTCAACTAAAGTTGTAAGTGATTCCTGAACCTCAGGCTTTAATAATTGATCTAGCACATCCAATTGTTCTTGACTCACAGTTAATTGTTCAGACTGTGTTTGGTTATTCGTTTCTGACATTTTGAACTCTCCTTTGCCATCACTATCACTATTTTAATTTTTATTGCTTCCATGTAAAAAAGACCATTAAGGCACTTCTTAACAGTCGTTACAGCGCTTATATCTTACAAATCACCAGTCTCAAGAACTGGATAGCAATTCGTATAATTTGTTATTACAATGTTAACTTTATTTTGCAAAAAGCGCATCATAATTCCATCCTATCTTGTCTTGGTGACGTTACAACCTCCATTATAAGGTTGTTTGTATATTATTTCAATGAGCTAAATCACAATTTCGACAATCTTTTCAAAATTCATTGATTTGTAACTATATATTTGTAATTAAGTTTGCTTTGTATCCCAAATACAACATTTTTAATCTCAAATTTATTAAAATACCTCTGATCTAAGTTTCCCCCTAAATCGATGGCGTAATACTGATTTTATTTTCAGCATTAATATTACATAAAATGAAAGAAATCATTTTTCAACAGATTTCCAGAAAAAGTCTATAATTTCTCTCGCGGCCATAGCTTCTGATTGAAATACCCTTTTCCCTTCCCCATCTTTAACGTATCCTACTGACATTAAAGCCATAAACGAATGAGCAAAAAAAGTAGCATTTCCCTTCCGGATCGTACCTAGTTCCATCTCTAACTGCATCGCCTGCTCTATCGTTTTATACATATTATTTTCTG
Source organism: Lysinibacillus sp. NPDC093692 (assembly GCF_050280125.1). NCBI lineage: Bacteria > Bacillati > Bacillota > Bacilli > Caryophanales > Bacillaceae > Lysinibacillus > Lysinibacillus sp. NPDC093692. Next base: position 51,826 of record NZ_JBNNUW010000020.1, on the reverse strand, counting down.
ATGCTTGCACTTCTTTTAACTGAGATTCCGATAAATTAATTGTCGCTTCTCTCATAAAATTTTTCATATCAATATCTACAGTGGCCGATAAATGAATTTCAACAAGCTTCTCCAACCGATTTTTAAATGATATTGACTCCTCTAAGATCTGTATAATAGACAGTTGGATTTGATCCATCATTACCAGCAACGCTGATGTATATAAATCCCCTTTAGTCGGGTAATAGTAATAGATAGTAGCCTTTGTAACGTTACAAGCTTTTGCTACATCAGCCATCGAAATATTTTTATAGCCTTCTTTGATAAAAAGCCTTATTGCCGTTTCAAGAACAATATCTTTTTTTGGTTTCGCATTCTCATCATGGCGAGGTCTTCCGAGAACACGCGGTGACTGCTTCAACAAGTTCGCCCCCTTATAAAGTATTCATTTTAGACATAGTATAGCATATAATCTTTTTATAATTGATTAATTAACCTTCCGGTATATATAATTAAAACTACTTACATGAAACGGAGGTCTTTAAATGAAAAAGCACCCACTAGAGCAATGGGGCTCAATGGTAACAAGTAAAAAAGGGCGCTTTTTAGCCCTCGCCTTTTGGATTTCACTTGTTGTTGTACTGTCATTTGCCTGGCCACAGATTAATAGTATTAAGAGTGAATCTGGTAAAAATTTACCCGAAAGTGAAATGTCTCAGCAGGCAGCAACTATTATTGCAGAACAATTTCCAAATGATGCAGGTACACCATTATTACTCGTCTGGCATCGAGATAGCGGGCTAACTACTGATGATTTTGTTGCTATCCAAAAAGTTTACGGAGAGCTTAAAGCGAAACCTTTAGCAAATCAAACTGTTATTCCACCATATGATAAAATGCCACCTCAAGCCTTTTTAGCGTCTGCATCTGACAATGGCACAACAATTGTAACTCCTATTTTCTTTGAAAAAGGCGTGGCTACGGATGCGTTGCGAGAGAGTTTAAAGATATTAACAAAAACAATGGATAAGAATAATATCCAAATAGATAAAGACTTAGTTAGTGACAATCTTCATGTGCGTTATTCTGGACCGGCTGGTATCGCTACGGATGCTGTCGGTTTATTCTCCCAAGCTGATGTTAAATTACTAATTGCGACAGTGCTCCTTGTTTTAGTTTTACTAATTATTATTTATCGTTCACCGTTATTAGCCATTATTCCATTAATGGTTGTTGCTCTTGCCTACGTCGTTATAAGTCCAACGCTCGGTTTTTTCGCCGATCATGGATGGATCGATAAGGACTCGCAGGCTGTCTCTATTATGACTGTATTACTCTTTGGAGCAGGTACAGACTATTGTTTATTTTTAATATCAAAGTATCGAGAGATATTATTTCATATTGAAGATAAGACTACTGCCATGAAGCTTACTATTAAGGAGTCTGGCGGTGCGATTATGATGAGTGCATTAACGGTTGTTATCGGTTTAGCTACTCTTAGCCTTGCCCATTATGGTGCATTCCAACGTTTTGCAATTCCGTTTAGCTTTGGTGTACTGGTGATGGGTGTTGCTGCGTTAGTTGTACTTCCAGCAATTCTTGTTATCATAGGTCGCGTTGCCTTCTTCCCATTCATTCCACGAACAGAGGATATGGCTTATAAAAAAGGAAAAAAACAGCACAAACCAACACATAAAATAAGTCGCACAATCGGGCGCACTGTAACGCATAAACCATGGGTGGTCATTGTTGTCACTTTACTGTTCCTTGGTGGGTTAGCAGCATTCGTACCACGTATTCAGTATACTTTCGATCTATTATCGTCATTTCCTGAGAATATGCCATCCCGCGAAGGCTTTAATTTAATAGAAGAAAATTTTTCACCTGGTGAATTAGCTCCAGTTCAGCTCGTCATTGATACTGAGGGTATAGATATCCACTTGCAGCAGCAATTAGCTGAAATCTCTTATATTGATAGTGTTGCAGATAGCCGAATTGGAGAGAAAAATAATGCTATCCAATTGTACGAGATTTCTTTAAATGCGAATCCTTATGCTAAGGAATCGTTAGCTCATATTCCAGAGCTTAAAGCAGCGGTTATAAAAATGCTTGAGGATGAAGGTATAAAAAGTGCAGATAAACATATTTGGATTGGCGGCGAAACAGCTAGTCAATATGATACACAGCAATTAACTGTACGCGATGAAACTGTTATTATGCCAACAATGATTGCTTTAATTGCTTTATTATTATTCATTTATCTACGTTCCGTAACAGCTACTGTTTACTTACTAGCAACAGTTATTATTTCTTATTTCGGGGCACTTGGTGCAGGTTGGCTAATTTTACATTATGTAATGGGGGCAGATGCCATTTCAGGAGCAATTCCACTCTATGCATTTGTATTTTTAGTGGCTCTCGGGGAAGATTATAATATCTTTATGATTTCGGAAATTTGGAAAAAACGCAGAACAGTAGATCATTTAACAGCTATTGAGGAAGGTGTCGTAAGAACAGGAAGCGTTATTACATCTGCTGGTCTAATTTTAGCTGGAACATTCGCTGTCCTTGCTACCTTACCTATTCAAGTACTTGTTCAGTTCGGTGTCGTTACGGCAATTGGCGTGTTGCTTGATACATTCATTGTACGTCCATTGCTGGTACCTGCTATTACTACTGTTCTCGGTAAATATGCGTTTTGGCCAGGAGCATTATTTAAAAAGAATGATTAAAATTATTGCACGGACATTAGCGTAAAAGGTTAGGATGATTTTAAAATATTCATCCATCCTTTAGCTTTTGCTAATATCCGTGCTATTTTGAGTGCCCATACAACGATACGTATTGCTATAATGCATCAAAAAACTCCCCTTCGATAAACAGAAATATATTTTTCATCCGTTTACCTATAGGGGAGCATATCAACTTATTATTATTTAGTTGGTTTTTTCAAATCCATTGAAGCCGCTGTGCTTTCAACATTAACGCGTTTTAAGAAGAACGCAAGTACAAGTGCAAGAACGGTAATACAAGCAGCAATGAAGAATGAGTGTGTAATACCATCTAATAAAGCATTTTGCATAATGTGATCCTGCATTTGCTGCATTTGTTCTGGCGACGGTGCAACACCTGATTGCGCTGCATTCGCTTTTGCTTCTGCAATTAATTCTTCAGCTTTTGCTTTTGTACGACTATTCATGAACGTTACCATCACGGCACTACCAATTGCCCCCGCTACTTGCTGTACAGTGTTGTTAATTGCTGTACCGTGTGGGTTCATCATTTGTGGTAACTGGTTTAAACCGTTTGTCATAATCGGCATCATAACCATTGACAAACCAAACATACGAATTGTGTACAATGACACAATAAATGTATAGCTTGAATCTATTTCTAACTTTGTTAAACCGAATGACGCAATCGTTGTAATCGTTAAACCGATAATCGCTAGTACACGCGGTCCAAATTTATCGAATAGTTTCCCTGTAATCGGCGACATAATGCCCATTACAAGTGCCCCAGGAAGCATCATTAAGCCCGCCTCGAATGGTTCAATCCCACGAATTGATTGTACGTAAGCAGGTGTTAAAATCATCCCAGAGAACATAGCCATTGAGACGATAACCGAGATAGCTGATCCCAACGCAAACATTGGATATTTATAAATACGTAATTCTAGCAAAGGCTGATCCATACGTAATTGTTTAAATATGAAGATGATTAAAGCAAGTAAACCAGCTGAAATTGTGCCATATACCCAAGGACTTGACCAGCCTTTATCCCCTGCCGTACTGAAACCATATAGAATACCACCGAATGCAATTGTTGATAATAGCACTGATGGGACATCTAAATGAACTTCACGTGTATCCATCACGTTTTCTAATTTCCAAATACCAAATAATAAACTAATTACAGCAAATGGAATAATCATTTGGAATAGCATACGCCAATCGTGATGCTCAACAATATATCCTGATAATGTAGGTCCGATTGCTGGTGCAGAAATCATCACTAGACCGAAAATACCCATTGCTGCTCCACGTTTTTCTTTTGGAAAACTAATGAGCATTACATTCATTAGAAGTGGTGACATACTTGCAGCGCCTGCTGCTTGCACCATACGACCTGCTAAAAGTGTACCGAAGTTAGGTGCAAATCCAGCCATAGCCGTACCAATTGTAAAGACTGACATCGCTACAATAAATAAATGTCTATTTTTAAAGCGCGTTACAAAGAATGCTGAAGCAGGTACTAAAATACCACTTACAAGCATATAGCCTGTTGCGAGCCATTGTACGGATGAATACGTTATACCAAAATCTTTCATGATTGTTGGTAATGCAACATTTAACAATGTGTTGTTTAGAAAAGCAACAAAAGCACCCACAAATAAAATACTAATCATACCATAGGGGGGCTTTTTCAATGTTTGCTCACTATTCATTTATATCCCTCAATTCTTTCTTGTTTTTTTCGATAAAACTTATTTTATACTCGCAGTCTATTTTTTTCAACAATTAAGTCTATAAAATTTAAAAACATTGATATATAAGCATTTTCAATATAGAATAAGAGTATAATATTTTAAAAAAGGTGAGGTTATGAACAAAAGAAAAAGACAAATTATCACTGCCGCCCGCGCTCTTTTTATCGAAAAGGGATTCGTGGATGCATCGATGAACGACATCATTAGTGCAGCAAAAATTTCAAAGGGCACATTTTATAATCATTTTTCTTCTAAAAATGAATGTTTAATCGCCATATTAGACGAAGGGCGCGAAGAAGCAAGTAATCGCCGCCACGAACTTCTTTACGGTAAAGATCCTACAGATTTAGAAGTATTAACACAGCAAGTTGCAGTACTCATGTATGTCAATCGAGAACATAATTTAATTCAAATTTTTGAATCGATTTTCCACTCTAAGGATATCGAATTAAAAAAAATAATTTTAAACTATTATTTACAAGAGTTGGAGTGGCTCGCCAACCGACTTGTACAAGTTTTCGGAGAAGAAATTAGTCCCATCAGCTATGAATGCGCCGTACAGACACTTGGTATGATTAACCTTACATTACGCGCAGTCTTAATCGCTGACTATAAATATATAAATCGAGAAGCCATTGTACGTGTAGCATTACGCAATATTAGCGTAATTATACCCGTTATGCTTGAATCAAAAGAAATCATCATTAGTACTGAAATGATCAATACGATTCAAAACGTCGCGAATTTTAAAACAGTTAATAAGGAAACGGTCATCGAGCAATTAACAGGCTTTAAAAAAGGATTAGCTAAGAACGAAACAGTAGAAGGGTTAGAATACGTGGAATTCTTATTAGAGGAATTACAGCGCGAGAAACCAAAGCTCTTTATTATCGAATCACTTCTTACACCTTTCCGAAAAGCATTCGTTGGAACCGTACACGCCGAAGAGGCACGTGACATCGCTAATAGCTTGTGGCGCTATGTAAAAATTGAGCGACCATCTGAGCGGTGCTTAAAATAACCACATAAACAAAAGGAGCTATATAGAAAGTCAAACATTCACGACTTTCCATCTAGCTCCTTTTTTCAGGCTTTTATCCTATTAAATTAATTTATTATGCGCATTTGATAAACCTATAAGTTAATCTTCGTTACGACTGGGCGACTCCTTGGGGATTAGCAACAGAGGAACGGAAATCAACTCACATATATTGATGAATACATTTATCACTTAATTTGACGATCTTTCGGTCCTATCCAAAAGCCAACCGCAATACTAATAGCTACTACAAGAAAAGGTGCATACAAAATAATAAATTGATTCATTATAATTCCCCCTATGCATGGTGATCATGTTTACCGCAAGCATAATCACGATCAAACACAAACCATTTCATTACTAAATATAGTGAAGGGATGAGTAGAACTAATCCTCCAACAAACGCTATCACTAATGCAATCGCCATTGTTTCATTTGTAAAGCTATCATAGACCGACAAATACGGATACAGTAAATACGGATAATGTGAAATACCATAGCCGAAAAATGCAAATCCAAACTGGGCAACCATTAAAAAGACGGCTATGCCATAGTTTTTCTTTTTAAATAAAAGAATTAGCGTTAAAAGAAATAGCACCCCTGAAATGGCGAAAAGCCACCTCAAATTTAACATATTTTCATAATGCTCAGGCACGTGTCCCTTTAACTCCACCATAATCCCTATTACACTTATCACGAGCGGCAAAGACCAACCGAGAGCATATTTTCTCATTAAATTCGAGGCATGTTCATCTCGTGCTCTTTTCCCATACCATGTTAAGAAAACAGCCGAAATATACAAAACTGCCACTATACTTAATAGCACAATAGACCAAGTTAACGGATTCGTGAAAAGTTTAGCAATTTGTAAACGTGGTTCTTCATTTACAATTTTCACGAACCCTCCCTCAGATATCGTTAACACAATAGATAGTGATGCAGGTATAAATAAACCAGTAATTCCGTACATCATTGTATAACCAATATGTCCACCTTTTTCGCTGTAGGATTCAAATGCATAATAACTCCCTCTAATTGCTATTAATATTAATGAGATACTGACCGGCACTAGCAAAATCGTGCCGTAATAATAAGCTGTTTGAGGGAAGAAACCTACCATTCCAACAAAGAAAAATACAAGGAAGACATTTGTAATTTCCCACACCGGAGATAAATAACGCTTAATAACATTGGCTAGTATTTGATCTTTACCAATCAAGACACTATACGCATTAAAGAAGCCCGCTCCAAAGTCTATGGACGCGACAATGACATAGCCGAATAGAAATAACCATAGTACTGAAATCCCTAATATTTCTAAGCTCATTGCCCTGCACACCCTTCCACTTGCTTATGTTCTTCAATTTCACGTTCAATCGGATTGTTACGGAACATACGGATAAGTACAACGATACTTCCTACCGCTAATACAATGTACAGACCCGCAAATAGTATTAGCATCGTATCGACTTGGCCACTCGTTGTAGCACCTTCCGCCGTTTTCATATAACCACGCAGTATCCAAGGCTGACGCCCTACTTCCGCAAACCACCAGCCTGCCTCAACAGCAATAAGCGATAGCGGACCACCTGCCACTACTATTCTCTTAAAACTTTTTGAAGAAATGAACCTCCATCCTAGCCACTTACCTAGCACATAAATAGCTGCAACGACAATTAGTAAAGTTCCGATCACTACCATCACATCAAACAAATAATGGATATAAAGTGGCGGCTGTTCGTCCTCAGGAAATTGATCTAAACCTTTTACTTCTGCAAAAGGATTATTATGCGCCAATACACTCAATGCATACGGTACTTTGATGGCATATTTCACCTCTTCCCCATCTAATACTCCAAATAGCACAAGCGAAGCATCCTCTTTTGTTTCAAAATGCCATTCAGCAGCAGCTAATTTTTCTGGTTGATATTCAGCTAAATACTTCCCAGAAAAATCACCTACAATTAGTGCTGCTAGCGAAAATACTAGTCCAAGTTTCAATAAAAGATGTAATGCTTTTTTATGATACACATGCTTCGACCCTCGCAGCATACGATAAGCTGCAATAGAAGCTAATAAAAATGCGGACGTCATATAAGACGTTACTAATACATGCGCTACCTTCGTTGGCATTGCAGGATTTAGCATCGCTAGAACTGGTTGAATGTTTACCAGTTCTCCATCTACAAGATCAAAGCCCTGCGGCGCATTCATAAAGGCATTCACAATCGTAATAAAAACAGCCGACATAGAAGCACCAATCGCTACCGGGACCAATAATAATAAATGTCGCTTTGGATTTTTAAATCGATCCCATGTATATAAATAAAGCCCTAAGAAAATCGCTTCAACAAAGAACGCAAATGTTTCCATAAACAATGGTAATGCGATCACCTGGCCAGCCAACTCCATAAAGTTTGGCCATAGTAGTGATAGCTGTAATCCTATCGCAGTACCAGTGACAACACCTATTGCCACAGTAATCACAAACCCTCTCGCCCATCTTCTTGCGAGCAATAAATAGTGCTCGTCATTATTTTTTAATCCAACCCATTGAGCAATCATGATCATTAAAGGTATACCAACGCCAATTGTTGCGTAAATGATATGGAATGACAATGTTAACTCTGTTAAGGCCCGACTCCACATTACAGCTGAATCATTCATTTTATTTCATCTCCTAGGTACCAAAAATTCTTCCAATGATTGAAAGAAACATTATCCCCGCTACTAAAAAACTTATAATTATTAGCTTTTTTTCATGTGATTTATAGGCAACCACTTTTTGTTTTTTCATCATAATAGATCAGCCCAAATTTTAATCGCTGTCGCTAAGATGAGTACGGCTAAAATACTTTGCAAAATTTTCGTATTCATTTTTTTACCTACTTTTGCCCCAAGAGGAGCCGCCAGTAAACTTGCCACTATCATAATACCTGCGGAATAGTACTCGACTTGTCCTGTCATTAGCTTACCGATTGTTCCACCGATTGAAGAGATAAACGTAATGGCTAAACTAGTAGCAATCGTCATGCGCGTTGGTATCCCAAGAACTACAAGCATAATCGGGACAAGCAAGAAGCCACCTGCAGCACCAACGATCCCTGAACCAATCCCAACAATAAATGCTAAAATTGCGGCTAACGGCTTGTTGAAAGTTACTTCACCCATCGGCTTATCATCAATTTGTTTCTTAGGAATAAACATCATCACGGCTGCAATCAAGGCTAATATCCCGTATACGACATTCACACCATTTTCAGATAAAAACTGTGATCCGTAGCTCCCAACAAAGCTACCAGCTAAAATGGCTCCTCCCATATAAAGAATAAGGGGCTTATTAAGATAGCCACCCTTTCGATATGCCCAAACGCCTGCAATCGAAGCAAAAAACACTTGTACCGCACTAATACCTGAAACTTCATGTGCTGAAAACGCCGCTAAGCCAAAAAGTGGTGGTATATATAGTAGCATTGGGTATTTAATGATTGATCCGCCTATTCCCAACATACCGGACACAAAAGATCCAACGAATCCAATCAGGAAAATCACAATTATAAATGTTATATCCACTGTGCTTGCATCTCCTTTTATTTATGTGCCTTCAGTATAGTCCCACTGTAATTCCAGACATATAGGGGTTTTCCACTATTAGCTTTACTCACTGTGACAATATTGAAAATTATTTCTATAAAATAAAAAAAGATCACTCATCATTCGAGTGATCCCAGCTTGCTGACAAAAATAAATATAACAATAAACAAAGATTAATTTTTACTCCGAGTTGGCGACTCCCGCGGACTTGGCTTCAATCTCATCCCGCAGGAGTCGCCACTTCAACAGCTCCAAGAAAGCGCTAGTCGGAAGTAAATCAACCCCTCATTTTGCCGTAGAGCCATATATTTCAATTCTCATATTGCACCAGATCCTAACCGCAATACGCTGTTACATATAGTTATTTGCAAGTCCATACTGAATAAGCTCAGCTTTATTACTTAAATCGAGTTTTTGCATAATATTTGATTTATGATTTTCAACCGTTTTACTACTAATATATAGTTGCCCAGCAATTTGGACATTCGTATATCCTAGAACTGTTAACCTCATTATTTCCTGCTCACGCACAGTTAAAATGCATTGTTCTTCATGCCCTTTATGTTCAAACAATTTATTTAGCTGCTCCTGCGGAATACCAACGTTATAATATATACGGCCACTATATACAGTGCGAATAGCCTCATAGAGAACTCCACCTTGACTATTTTTCAAAATATAGCCATGAGCTTCAACAGCAATCGCTTTTTGAATATAAGCAACTTCATTGTGCATGGTTAACATAATAATTTTCACGTTAGGCATTTGCTTATGAATCTCTTGAGTAGCCGTAAACCCATCTAACCCATTCGGAATGGATACGTCCATTAAAATGACATCCGGGTTTAATGATATTGCCTGAGTGATTGCTTCCGCTCCATCACCTGCTTCACCTACAACCTGTACATCTTTATAATTTTCCAATAAAAGAACAATCCCTTTACGGATCAGCACATGATCATCTACTACTAAAACACGAATCATCTAAAGTCATCCTTCCAATTAGGTACTTGAATGCTAATTTGAGTACCTTTATTGTGAGCCGAATTAATATTAAAAGATCCCCCTAATAGTGTAATTCGCTCCTCCATATGCTTTAAACCGAGCCCTTCTTTTTTCACGTACTGTAGATCAAACCCTACGCCATTATCTTCTATATAGAGTGATAAATTTGTAGCTTTCTTTTGGAGGCGAATGACGACTTTAGAGGCCTTTGCATATTTAATAACATTGTGTAAAGCCTCCTGCACGACGCGATAAATATTGATTTCTACGGATGGATTACACCGTTCTTCAAAATCTGTTTCTAACGATATAGCAATATCAGGATGTACCTTTTGCACTGAATCGACAAGGGTGCTTAATGTAGGTGTAATCCCTAACTGATCTATACTATGGGGGCGAAGCTGATAGGAGTACAATTTAATATCATTCATTACTTGCTCTAGCTCATTGCGTACTTCTTCGATATACGTATTTAGTTTTTCATTGTCTTTGACATAAGATTCAACCGCCTGCAGTGCAACAGATATTGTATATAATGATTGGCCAACGCCATCATGTAATTCTTGCGCAAGCCTTTTATGTTCTTCCTCTTTTGCCTCAATCAACTTTTTAATAATCAACTTTGAAATCCGAGCCTCTTCTTCCTTTAACTGAAGGGTCTGATCGCGCAACACAAGAAGAAACGCTTGCTCGTTATTGTCTGTATACATCAGTGCAGTGCTCATTTCAACATCTATCTTACTACCATGATACGTCGGCATTTTCGATAAAAAATAAGGAACCTCATTATGCTCTATTAAATAACATGTATGTTCTTTTGGAGATTTTTGACGATTTTCACAAAATGAACAAAAGGGCACTCGATCTCCTAATTCCCATCCCGATAACCTCTTCGCCGAGGGATTCATCATTAAAATTTCACGGTTTTGATTCATTATGATGATGCCATCTTGAATATATTGAAATATTTGCTGTAAATATTTATTTTTCAGCTGTTCTTTCTCCAATCTAAACACACTCCTAGCTAAAAAGGCATAAAGCCTCCCTTTAAGTTTACTTGTTACTTCAGCATAATTGGCCCTATACTTTTTCTTCTATCACGCTATAACTCTTCACTTCATGCCCCGCTTTACGAATAATACGAACACTCATATTTTTTTCTAGCTGTGTTGATGGAAGGGGTCTTTTAGGTAGTTCATGCATGTGACGTACTAAATAGGCAATTGGTAAATTTAATGCATTTGGTGTAGGTGATTTGTAAGAATCATTATAATCACGTACATCTACTATCGCCATTCCTACTTTCAACTCTTGCGGTAAACACTCCTGTATTTGACGTACTGGGATATGCCGTTTATAAATAATTCTACCAATAATAAGAAGGAATATACTCAAACTTACAATAATCATTTTTTAACCCCTTTTACCGAGAAAAAAGGTTGTCTAAATCCGTTTAGCATTCCATTGACGAATCTCATAACGCCTTACTAAACCTTATAAACAAAGAAAAATAGCAGACTAGGATTACTAGTATGCTATTTTTCTTTTAGAACAACCTCGTTTATTTAGTCACTACCTCTTGTTGCCAAGCCATATAGCCACCTGTTAAATTTACAATGTCGTGAATGCCGTTTGCTTTTAGCACACTTACAGCAATTGCAGAACGAGCACCACCTTGGCATTGAACAACAATTTTTTTATTAGTTTGCAATTCATCTAAACGTCTAGCTAGTGTACCAACCATAATATGTTGAGCATTTTCAATATGCCCTGCATCATATTCTGTTTGATTGCGCACATCAAGCACATGAACTTTTTCACTTTCAATGAACGGCTTTGCTTCTAAAGGAGTTATATTTTCATAACTATCTAGAGAAGTAGCCTCTTCCAAAACTTTCGTCACATCCCCATAACCAACAACATTGTCGATACCGATAGAACGCAATGCTATTAAAATATCATCTAGTTGAGAAGGATTCATTAACAGATACAATGGTTTTGAATAATCTACTAGCCAACCAGCCCAATTGGTCAATGAATTATTGTAAGGGATGTTTAGCGTACCTGCGATAAACCCTTGTGAGAAATCTTCCGCCGGTCTAGTATCAATCACTTGCTCCCCATCTGCAAGAAGTCGAGTAATCTCTTCATAGTTTGACACTACCTTTACTGGTGGTAAGTTCTTAAGAAGTTCTATCCCTACTTTATTGACACGCTTCATAACAGCAAAATAATAAGGAGGTTCCGGCTGACCATCTAGTAATGCGTCAACAAATTTTTGTTCATCATCAAACTGCATAGCCCAGTTGAATTGCTTCTCATACCCAACTGTTGAAGATGGCACAGCGCCCAACGCTTTACCACAAGCACTACCCGCTCCATGAGCTGGCCATATTTGCATGTACTCTGGTAAAGCCTTAAAACGTTCTAATGATTTAAACATCGCTTTAGCACCAGATAGTGATGTACCCTGAATACCAGCAGCCTTTTCTAACAAATCAGGGCGTCCGATATCACCTACAAAGACAAAGTCACCTGTAAAAATCCCCATTGGCTTATCTGCTACACCGCCACGATCCGTTAATAAGAAGGAGATACTTTCTGGCGTATGTCCTGGTGTATGCATAACTTTAAAAATAAGATTACCTATAGTAAATTCATCACCATCTTTTAATAATTGATGAGGAATTCCTTCAAGATTTTGATACTTCCAATCAGCATCCCCTTCGTCGGAAATATACATCGTTGTTCCAGCACGGTCTGCTAACTCACGAGACCCAGCTACAAAATCGGCATGAATATGCGTTTCTAACGCGCCAACAATTTGCATCTTTTCTTTTTCTGCTAAAGTAAGATAGGGCTCAATATTACGCATCGGGTCAACAATGACCATTTCACCTTTCGCCTGACATCCCACAACATAAGAAGCGTGCGCTAATTTCTCATCGTAAAAATATCGTAATAACATGTGTAAAACTCCCCTTTACTCAGTTTTTTTCTTTTAAAATATCTAGTGCAGATTGAACATAATTAAGTGTTTTTTGAACAGAAGGATCTTTCGTCCATTTAATAATCGAAAAAACATTGATATGTTGAGGCTTCTCTTCTGCTCTTTGCTGTACCATTTTGAAGAACTCCATACTCGTCTTGCCTTTTTCGACGTATGAATCGGTATAGCTCTTTAAGTTATTCATTGTGTATTCTATTGTTTGGTTATCCTGAAGTATCGCTGTACCAAAATCAATGATGTTTTCTAACTGATGAATGATTTGAACAAGCTTTGGCAACTTCTCCATCAGCTGAACAATAGCTGTTATCGTTTCTGAGCCTACATTATAAGTAGAGACAAATTGCTCGTATCTATCTATCGTCTTGTCATCAGTTAGTACCGCTTTTCCAAAATCCACAACATTTTCTGCTGATTCTATCGTTTGTTCTACATTCGGTAATTTCTCCAACAAGCGCTGTAAAGAGTCTCGAACTTCTGGCTTCTCAAGCGTTTCGATTATTTGATATAATTCCTTGCTCATACTTACCGTTGCATTAGCCATGCTTGTCGCCTCCCTTCATTCTTAATTACATAGTGCCTTTCAACATCCCATCCCAGTACATAACAGGTAGTAAATCCTTTTTCATGAAATACATACTAGATCTTTCCACTGCCTGGTTGAAGGGCATAGATTCAACAGGTTCTTTATTGTAATCAAACTCCGCCAATATCAGTTTGTTGTAGCCTGTTACAATTGGGCAAGAAGAGTAGCCATCATACGTTTGCTTCATTGGCTGTTGCCTCATTAAAGCAATAAGATTTTGTGCAACGACAGGAGCTTGCTTGCGTATAGCTGCACCCGTTTTGGATGTTGGCAGATTAGCGTTATCACCTATTCCAAACACATTGCTATACTTTTTATGTTGCAAAGTAAACTTGTCGACATCTACCCACCCACATTCGTCTGCTAATGCACTCGTCCGTATAAATTCAGGTGAACACATATAAGGTGTCACGTGAATCATGTCGTATTTAATTTCTTCTAATGTGCCTGTATCTAAATTTTCAAAAATAGCTATTTTTTCTTCAGCCTTAATTTCAATTAAATTACGACGGAATCGAGCACCAATATTTTTCCGTTCTATTACCTTTTCAAGCGCTTCACGATATTTCAAAACATCGAAAATCGCTGGATTGGCCGAGCCAAAAATAACGTTAATATTGTCACGAACATTGACTCTATTAAAATGGTCTTCTGCTAAGTGCATAATTTTTTGTGGAGCACCGCCACATTTTACTGGTGAGTTTGGATGTGTAAATAACGCTGTTCCTTCTTTAAAATTACGGATCGTTTCCCACGTATAATCCACATGCTTAAAAGAATAATTACTACATACACTTTTAGTCCCCAATGCCTCTTTCAGCCCTTTAATAGCACCCCAGTTAATTTCTATCCCACCAGCAACTACTAAAAAATTATACGTGTATGTTGTACCGTCTAGTGTCATTACCTGGTTTTGACTGGGGTCAAAACTACTAACAGCCTCTTTTAACCAAACAGCTCCCTCAGGGATAACAGAAAGCATCTCACGTTCAGAGTCCCACTTATTTGCCGCACCACCTCCCACCAATGTCCATAGTGGTTGATAATAATGTTTTTCCGCAGGATCTATGATGGCAATCTCCCCTTGAAGTGAATGAGATTGACGAAGTAAGCGTGCCGCTACTGAAATACCAGCAGTTCCTCCTCCAACGATGACTACTTTAAAAGAAGTCTTCATATGTGTATCCTCCTTATCATGCTGTCTTTCGTATACAACTTTTACACCTTAATAATAGTTTTAAGAAGGAGCCGTTCATATAGGGGTAATCCCCTAAAAAATTACACTCCAATGTTCATATCACAAAAAGGGCAGTACAAGGTGAATGTTTCATCACTTGTACTGCCCTAAATAACAGTGTTTCACTTTACTTCTTCAATCAAAAACCACTACTTACATGTAAATTTCAATACAAAAACTGTACCTTCCGCTCCTGATTGGACACTAATGGTACCCCCATGTAAATCAATTAGCTGCTTAGTAATAGCCAACCCTAGACCTGTACCCGTTGTATCGTCTGTAGTATTTGTCCCTCGATAATATCGCTCAAAGAGGTTATCAAGCTCCTCTTGGGGAATTCCCGGACCTTGGTCGGCAATTGTCAGCATAATTTCCTTCCCTATATTTTGCGCTTCTACGTTCACCTTTGTACCGTCAGGCGTATACTTTTTAGCATTGGTTATAAGATTATCCAAAATACGCTTTAATAAAAGCTCGTCCGCTTCTAGCACGACATCACCATAAACCTTTACAGACACTTGCTCATCTGCAAATTGAGGTAACCAGACAGCGAGTGGTATCAGCACTTTTTCAAGCTGGATCGCTCTATTTTTTAATTGGTACGTATATGTTAAGTCTCGTATAAGGGCATCCATGTACGTTGCCTTTTCCTGCATCGTAGTTGCAAAGACGCGCATCTCTTCCTTCGTCCACTCATAGTCCTCAGAAGCAAGCATTGTTGAATAACCATAAATAGAACTTAACGGTGTCTTTAAATCATGCGATAAGCCTGTTATCCATTCCTCACGTAATTGCTCCGCATGTTTAATCTGTCTTTCATTTGAGGAGAGGCGCTTTGATAAATTATTAATCGATTCATCCACTGGCTCAAATAATTTAAATTTCCTTTTTAACTTCCCTGTCTTCAGATGATGGATACTTTTATCTATTACTTTACTGTAGTCGAATTGAGCTAGTAGCTCGATTCGAGATATTACATAAACAAGCGGGCGAACAAATTGACGGGAAATGCTAACCGATAAAAAAATAATTCCTATTAGCAATATAATATGTCCGCCAAAGAAAATGGAGATAAATAAAAGCATCGCTTTATTAAAAGGCTCGTCAAACGGCTTATACGCTGGGTTGGGCATACGTACAACTAGCGTCGATCCATCCTCTAAAAAAGCATTTCGCTTAAGCTCTTTGTATTCAAAAATATCGTAGTTTTCTTCGAGCAATTGAGGCTTATGAAGTTTTTTATAGCGCTCACCAATAACTTCTACACGATCCCACTGCTTATTATAGATTTCAACTGATACCTTCTTATCCTGTAAACGCTGGAGCAGTTCAGAAGGAATCTCTCCTTTATCCTTCCACTCCTGAACTACTTCCTCAAAAAAAGGTTGGACAGGTAAAGCTGGGAGGAATAATAAATGGTATTTTGGAATCTCCCACGTGTGCATTCCCGGCCGTTTAAGAGCCATTATTTCGTTATCTGACATTCCACATAGTTCACAAGTTTCTCCCGTGTAATCAACAATGTCCATCGATCGATTGAACAAATATAATTGCCCTAAGTTCTCCTCGGCTCGCTTCACTAAATAATCAGCAATCTTAATGGAATCCCCTTTTTCTACGACAGCATCATCTTTAATTTCAGAGGAAGACATTATATGAATATCGTCACCGACATGACTATTGATAAAGATTGCGAAAAACACCAAACTTATAATAAACCCTGTAATAATTAGTAAATAAAAAAAGATAAAATAAGACACAAAACGAAGGGTTAATCTTCTAGCTGGCTTCATGAATGAACATCTCCAACAAGCTTATAACCAATCCCCCTCACAGTAATAATGCAAGTTGGTTTACCAGGTTTCTTCTCTATTTTTTCACGGAGTTTTCGAATATGTACCATCACGGTATTATCATCAAACAAACAGTCACCCCATACACGCTCGTAAATTTGCTCCTTCGATAATACTTGCCCCGCATTTTCACATAAGTATTTCAATAGATGAAATAACCTACCGCTAATAATTTCCTTTGTACCATTTACAGTTACCTCTGCTGCATCGACATCGAATGTAAACCGACTACATGAAAATATATGACTTTCTGGCACATCTTTTTTCTTTATATATCTTGTCAGTTGCACCTTAACCCTCGCAACAAGCTCTAGCGGGTTAAATGGCTTCGTAATATAATCGTCTGCGCCATTCATAAAACCACGAAGCTTATCTGCATCACTACCTTTTGCAGTTAAAAAGAATATAGGTGCTTCACTTTGCTCTCGAATCATATTCGCCATATCCAGTCCACTACCATCTGGAAGCATAATGTCTAATAGATAAAAATCAAACACTTGCGTTTCCATTTTCTTTTTTGCTTCTTGAACAGTGTCGCAGAGTGTAATGTTTAAAAAACCTTCTTTTCTTAAAATAATTTCAATCATTTCTGCAATTGCCCGTTCATCCTCTAATACTAAAATTGACACGTCTTGCATGCTATCACCTTCTTTTAAGAATACTTTAAGGTAGCCATCATTTCCCCATAAGCTTTACCAACTACACTATGTATAAGATAACCAATTAAGGAGATAAAACGCAATGACAACTAAACGTGTTACCTTCATAGATACAATGCGTGGGTTTAGCTTATTCGGCATCTTAATGGCAAATTTGTTGATTTTCCAATTTGGCATGTATGGCAAAGATGAACTAAAAGATCTTTCCGCCCTCGATAATGGAGCCCTGTATTTTGTAAAAATCTTTATAGAAGGTTCATTTATGCCGATCTTCACCATTTTATTTGGCTTCTCTCTTATTAAACTTATAGAGTCTATTCGTAGAAAAAAAGATAAGAGTCGATGGTCCATTTTACGCCGCGCAACTGGGTTAATAGCCTTAGGTTTACTACATTCAACCCTTTTATGGGAAGGAGATATTTTGTTCTCCTACGGCTTTATGATATTGTTTTTAATTCCATTTATTAATCGCAAACCAAAAACTTTATTTATTTGGGCTGGCATCTTCTTATTACTTATTACTAGCTTACCATTTGGTTCCACAGAAGAAACTAAAAAAGAACAGAAAGAAATAGCAACCTATGTAGAGAAAGCCGACCATGTATACGCTAATGGAAGTTACTTAGACATTTATGACTTCCGTGCAAATACTCCACTTCCAGGTATGGATGATGCAGGCTTAGTCATTTTCTTATTAGTTTTTATCGCACCAATGGTTACCGCTTCATTGACCCTTTTCGGCATGGGACTCGCTAAAAAGCAAGCTTTTGTGAATATGGACGATGAAAAGAAATGGTATAAGCTTGGCGCACTGCTTGTTCCAATAGGGCTAGCTTGTAAAAGTTTAAGTTTTATAGAAAGCAATTTTTCTGGAATGTTGTTAACAGGTGGATCTGAAATATTAGCAGTTGGCTATGTCTGCCTTGCAGCTTTACTATACAAAACTCGCACTGTACAACGTCTCGCTCCCGCTTTTGAAAGTGTCGGTAAATTATCTTTAACCAATTATCTAATGCAAACCATTATTTGTACAACAGTATTTTATGGATATGGTCTAGGCTTATACGGCAAGTTAGGCGTATTTGGCGGTATTTTATTTGGAATCGTCGTGTATAGCTTGCAATGTGTTTTCAGCCTTGCCTATTTCAAGAAATTTAAACGCGGACCATTCGAAACCGTACTACGTATATGGACGAATTGGTCTTGGAACGGACAGATAAAGACAAAACAGAAAGGAAGTACTTTACATGAATAGCGACTATAAAGAGGACTTTACTGATACATGGTGGTTTTTAGGAATCTGTACTGCTGTTGCTGTAGTTTTAACACTGTTTGCGTTTTAATAGAATGAAATATTTATAAATAAAAATCTCACCCCTAAACTTTGATGGATGTATCAAAGCTTAGGGGTGTTTTATAAGCGTTCTAAATTTCAGCATCAGACTTTTATGATTCACATGGTTATTTTACCGAATTTATATATTTAATTCTAAGCGTCGCGCAACTAAAGAAAGTGCAAAATTCGCAATAAAATAAATAACAGCGACTAAAAGGAAAATCGGAATAATATAATTAATATTTTGCGCATTAATCACCTGAGCATTATGCATCATCTCTGGTAGTGCAATAACAACCGCTAGTGATGTATCTTTTAATAGCGAAATAAATTGACTTACAATCGGTGGTACCATACTTCGTACACCCTGCGGCAAAATAATATGCCATAATGTCTGCGTATAAGATAATCCAGACGAACGCCCAGCCTCCATCTGTCCTTTATGTACAGAGTTTAAGCCACTGCGAATAATTTCCGCTAGCATCGCCGACTCAAAAATCGTTAGAGCCAAAATAGCAGACCAGGTAATACTTAACTTCATGCCTACTTCCGGCAAAGCGAAGTATACAAAGAAAATAATTAATAATAGCGGTAAATTTCTTATGATCTCAACAAAGAAAGCAGAAATTTGCGCCAATACAGGTATCTTAGCATAACGAACAATACCTAAAACTGCCCCGAGAAGAAAGCTAAGAACAATAGATATACCCGCAACTTTAAGCGTTATCCAAAAACCTTTCAACAAGAAAACAATATGATCAGGGCTATATGCTCCAATAAAATCCATCCATCTAACCCCCCACTAATTGCTCTTCGCTAAGCTTTTTTCTAAACGATTGACACCATAGCTTAACGGTAGCGTAATAATTAAATAAAAAAGTGCTATAAAAATATATACATCAAAAGTTACGAAAGTTCTTGAAGAAATTAAATCCCCTTGATACATTAGCTCACCTGCCGCAACAATGGTTAATACCGATGAGTTTTTCACCAAATTCAAAAATTGGTTACCTAATGGTGGAATAACAATTTTTATAGCTTGCGGTAAAATGATATAACGCATCGTTTGGACATATGTTAAACCCGAAGATCGTGCCGCCTCAGTTTGCCCTTTATGGACAGACAAAACACCAGCCCGAATAGCCTCTGCGATAAAAGCAGCTGTATAAATTGTCAACGCAATTGTACCTGCTTGGAATCCACTAAAACGAACACCTAGAACAGGTAATCCCACAAAGATAAAGAATAAAATAATTAACAGCGGGATATTACGGAAAAATTCTACGTACATTGTCCCTATCCAATTCAAAGGTTTAATAGGTGCAATTCGAAATACAGCAATTAATGTCCCTAAAATAAAACTACCGATTAAGGCCAACAAACTTACAATCAAAGTATTTTTAAAACCCTCAAGAAACATCCCGATATTTTCAGTAAGAATAGTAAAATCCAACATTCCATTTTCACTCCAATCCAATACGCTCTGTGTTACATTTTCATTTCGGATGGCGTATCCCAAAAATGCATAACCTTCACCAGAAGCTTTAACTTTATTCAACGGGCGTGTGAACACCCGCTGAATAAAACTAAATAACCAAATTAAAACAAGCAGTCATACACCTATTGAATATCACATTCATAAGGTTATTCATATGACTGCTCGCTTCATTTAATCAAATATTTTATAATAGATTACTTTTTAATCCATTTGTCATGGATTTCATCATATTTACCATTTGACTTTAACTCTGCAAGCGCGTCGTTAACAGCTTTTACAAAATCATCGTTACCTTTTTTCATTGCAATTCCATAAGGCTCTTCTGTGAATTTACCACCAACTAATTCGAAGCTATTATCTTCTGAAGCCATACCATATAAAATGGAGTCATCCGTTGTTAATACATCACCTTGGCCAGCCTTTAATGCTGTAAATGCCTCTGCATAGTTTTCAAACTCTAAAACCTGAGCTTTTGGTGCTTTTTCGCGGATGTTAATTGCTGATGTAGAGCCTTTAACAGCAATTACTTTTGTGCTTGAATCTATATCATCAATACTTTTAATCTTGCTACCCTTTTTCACCAATAGAGATTGACCTGCCTCAAAATAAACATCTGTGAAATCAACTTCTTTACGGCGTTCTTCCGAAATCGTCATTGTTGCAATAATTGCATCAATATCACCGTTATTTAACATTGGTATACGTGTTTTAGATGTTACTTCTTTAAATTCAACTTTTGTCTCATCACCAAGAATGATTTTTGTAATCTCTTTAGCAATATCTACATCAAATCCTTCAATCTCACCAGTACTTGGATTTTTCAAACCAAATAACTTTGTATCGTTTTTAACACCCCATACAATTTTGTCATTCGCTTTAATAGCTTCTAATGCAGATGTCGATTTACCACCTTTAGAATCTTTATCTTTAGTTCCTTTATCATCTCCACCACAAGCTGCTAGGACAAGTACAGAAAGAGCAGCAAATAGCATAAACATTAAAAATTTTCTGTTTTTAAACATTGAAAAAATCCCCCTATTCTTTTCTCTAAAAATTATTAATGATTAAAAATCCTGCTTAAGAATAATTTAGCGCGTTCCTCTTTTGGTTCACTAAAGAATTCAGCTGGATTAGCATCCTCCAAAATTTGGCCCTTATCGATAAAAATCACTCGATCAGCCACTTCGCGAGCAAAACCCATTTCATGTGTCACAACTACCATCGTCATTCCTTCTCGTGCTAGCGCTTTCATAACATCCAATACTTCTCCAATCATTTCTGGATCAAGCGCAGATGTCGGTTCATCAAACAACATAATGCCAGGGCTCATAGCCAAACCACGTGCAATTGCAACACGTTGCTGCTGTCCCCCCGATAATTGTGATGGGAATGCATTCGCTTTATCCGGTATACCTACTTTTTCCAAATAGTATAGCGCTGTTTTCTTCGCTTCTTCTTCCGATTTTCCTAAAACTTTCATAGGAGCTAGCATAATATTTTGTAAAACCGTTTTATGCGGATATAAGTAAAAATGTTGGAATACCATACCAATATTTTTGCGCAAATCATTAATATCTGTTTTTTTACTGTTGATCTCCACTTCATTTACCTCTAATAATCCATCAGAAATAGTTTCTAAACGGTTGATACAACGAAGCAGAGTACTTTTTCCGGAACCAGAGGGGCCAATAATAACAACAACTTCCCCCTTTTCAATTGTTAAATTAATATCTTTTAAGACATGGAAATCTCCATAATGCTTATTAACGTTCTGAAATCGAATCACTCTATCAAACCCCTTACTAAAATGCATATTTTACTTATAGTTACTGTTATAAATCAAAATGAAAATTAACAGAAATTCAACTCTATTTAACTATAACCTTAATTATTGACAAAAGGCAACAATATTTTCAGAAAAATGAATTATTTAAAAATAAAACTACTTTTCAGTCATAAAGCAGAATAAAATATTTTTATCGAGATAATTATTTCTATCCAGAAATAATTATCTCGATAAAAATATACAGAACAACCGTTTCGTAGAACAGATCACAATCTGTTATATAACATTTATAATTTAATTGCATAGTTATAATTATAATGTATATACTTTTTTTAACAACAAAGGGATTTTATTTAGTTTTATTGAAAAATAGATTTATAATTTCACTTATTTTAAAAGGGCAGACACTAAATTATTCCTAGAAAATCGCAATATTAGTTCCCCATTTTGTTATTGTACTAATAGAACATCCTTGTCGATAATATCTCTCACGCCGCCTTTCTACCCACTCTTATTGTATAATTATTTTTAATAAAGCTTAGCTTAGGAGGTTTTCGTATTGATACAGCGAATCGTTATGACTGGCTACAGACCACATGAATTAGGTATTTTTAATGACAAGCACCCTGGCATTGCCATCATAAAAAAAGCACTCGAAAACCGTCTTCGTCTATTGATAGACGAAGGTTTAGAATGGGTCATTATTAGTGGTCAGCAAGGTGTTGAAACATGGGGTGTTGAGGTTGTTCTTACGTTAAAAAAGGAATTTCCACATTTAAAATATGCTATTATCACTCCTTTTTTAGAGCAGGAGAAAAATTGGCAGGACCATAAAAAAGAAAAATATCAAGCATTAGTAGCGCAAGCAGACTTTGTGACGAGTGTTACGAAAAAGCCATACGAGGCGCCATGGCAATTTATCGAAAAAGATAAATTCATTATCCAAAATACAGATGGTCTGCTGCTAATTTACGACGAAGAAAACGAAGGCTCCCCGAAGTATATGAAACGTCTAGCAGAAAAATATATGGAAACACACGATTATTCCCTTTTAATGATTACCGCTTATGATTTACAAGTAGTAGCAGAAGAAATACAGCAACAAAATTGGTAGAAAAGATATTGCTATAATTTTCTGATAATTATATACTAAGACTATATCAGTCATAGACTCACGTATCACCTCATTAGCGTGAGGTTGATTTCCGTTCCGACTAGGCGCTTTGTAGCTGACGCTTCGCTTTCGCACAGTGCAAAGTTTCCTGGGGGCGTCCAGTCTCCACTCCATTCAACTTATAAAAATAGTATTCCTTTTAACAAATATCATCCCAAACTTTAGGTGATGAGCATTTAGAGAAGCAAGTCTTTGCTAAAAAGATTTTACCTCTTTTTTTATTACCCTTCAGTGCTAATTTCTAAAAAGGAGCTGCTAATATTTGAGTAAAAAAATCGAAATGGTTCTTGAGTCGTCGCCGGTGAACGTTTCTCATGATACGTACCGCAGAGAATGCAAATATACACGTGGGATTCATATTGAAGCACAAGAATTTAAAGCAATTTTGGATGCAATGTGCCCCAATTCTCGCTTGTATTTTGATTTCCATAATCCAGGCAAAGAGATTAAAAAGGGAACATATTTAAATGGACACTCTGGGTTAGCACGTAATATTTATAATTACTATAAAACAAATCACAACATTGAACTGACCGAGCTTATTAACGGTAAAGATTTTTATGTAAAAATCATATAAAGAGATGAATAGATTCCCTATCATTAAAGTGGGCTGTTACTTATATAACACCCCTCTTTTTTTTGGATATAAAAAGAGCTACTCTCAATTGAAAGTAGCTCTTTATCCTTCATTCAGCAAAATGTCTTATGTAGCGAAAGCAAAGCGTCAGCTACAAATTTTTTTCTGTAATGAAATTGGCTTTTTATAAATCCGACACTTGAGCACCTAGTTCTTTATCATTGTACATTTCAGTGTCCAATTCTTTTGTAATACGTGCAGTTGTGACACCTGCAGTCATTGAACCACTTACATTAAGAGCTGTACGGCCCATGTCGATTAATGGCTCAACAGAAATTAATATACCCGCAAGTGCAATTGGTAAATCAAGTGCTGATAATACAAGAATGGCTGCGAATGTCGCACCCCCACCGACACCAGCTACACCAAATGAGCTGACTGCTACTACTGCAATTACAGTAATGATAAACATTGGATCAAGTGGATTAATCCCAACCGTCGGTGCAATCATAATCGCTAGCATTGCAGGATAAACACCAGCACAGCCATTTTGGCCAATAGATAAACCAAATGAGCCTGAGAAGTTCGCAATACCTTCTGGTACGCCAAGACGGCCTGTTTGTGTTTTAATGTTCATCGGCAATGCACCTGCACTTGAACGTGAAGTGAAGGCAAACAATAATGTTTCTGCAGATTTTTTTAAATACGTAAATGGATTTAAACCACTTAAAGTAAGAATTAATAAGTGTACTAATAACACGATAAATAACGCTACATACGACGCAATAACAAACTTACCTAGATTGTAGATTGCTCCGAAATCAGATGTTGCAACTGTACGCGCCATAATTGCTAAAATACCATATGGTGTTAAACGTAAGACAATTGTTACAACGCCCATTACTAGTGCATAGATTGCATCTAAGCCTTTTTTAATAGTCGCTGCTGTGTCTTCATCTTTACGTGCTACACGTAAGTAAGCAAAACCTAAAAACGCTGAAAAAATAACAACAGCGATTGTTGATGTAGAACGGGCACCTGTTAGATCTAAGAATGGGTTTGCTGGGAATAGCTCAATAATTTGTGTTGGTAAATCCGGTGCAGTTAATCCAGAAGTTTTCTCCTCTAAATATGCCCCACGCTCTGCCTCTGCAGCACCTTGCATAATATGAGAAGCATCTAAATCAAACACTGTTGCCGAAAAAATACCGACAGCAGCTGAAACAGCAGTTGTACCGATTAAAATGACTAAAATAAGAGCTGCCATTTTCCCGAAGTTTTTACCAACCTTCATTTTCGTAAAGGCTATTAAGATGGAAATAAAAATTAATGGCATTGCAACCATTTGTAGCAATTTAACGTAGCCAGTACCAATAATATTGTACCAACTTGTTGTTTTTGCTAAAACATCAGAATCAATACCATATATTAAATGTAATCCAAGACCAAGTACAATACCTAAGCCTAGCGCAGTAAATACACGATTTGAAAACTTAACGTGCTTTTTATTCATATAAAATAAAATTCCAACGAACACGAGTAACACGGCAACGTTAAGAATAATTTGTAATGTAGACAATGGACAGCCTCCTAAGAAGTTTAATTATAATGTAAATCGAATTATATACCTATAATCCCTATAATTCAAGTATGTTTTATTTAGATTGATAACTTCCTATAATAATTCGGATTATTCCTTTTGATTATTCCCTAAAAACCGAATTTAATAAAAAATGCATTACAGTTTTAAAGAAGTAAATGACGCCTCAGAAATTACAATAGTATATGTACAGTAAAAGTAGCCTATCTAGGTCGCGAATAAATCAAGGTATGAAAAAATGACTGTGGGCAAGCTCAAATCTTTACGAGCTTGCCCACGCCTGTCCCAATTCGTTTAATGAACGATGTAGTTTATTCAGCGATACTAATAGTATTTTACTGACAAGTGCTTCTATAATAAGTAATAGATACTCAATCACACGAAAGGTTGCTTGATATTGTAATGAACGTAGAAAATTTTTTACAACTGCCTATTACAAAACAATTTACAGTCGTTGCCGGTCGTAACGGTTTACATAAACCCGTTCAAAATGTCGAAATTCTAGACTTTGAATTTTCACCCGATATTCAGACGGTGAGAGAAGCGGTTTTCACACCGAATAGTGTTGTGTTAAGCAGTTTATTATTCGCAAAGCACAAGCCAGAGTATTTAATGCATGCCGTGAAAAGCCTTATTGAGCTAGGGGCAAGTGCTTTAGCTTATAAACCCGTCATCTTTGAGGATTTACCAGAGGAAGTGTTAGTCTATGCAGACGAACAAAATTTTCCGATCTTGCGATTTGGCGGAGATGAATTTTTTGAAAAGATTATTTTAGAAACGATGGCCTATGCAAAAACAAAGGACTATTCATTCTTTTTAGAAACGATTGTGCGACGTCTAATGGAGGAAAACGTAACAGATGAACAAATAAAGTCTATTTTACAGCAAATCAATAAGCCCTTCGACAAGTATGTATTTGTTGCTAACATTCAATCGCAAGATCATGAAAATAGCCAATGGATGCACTCTCTTTTTCAATTAGAGCCTCTATTGAAATTTGGGTTGATTTGTACCTATAAAAAGAGTCTCTTTATTGTAATGACCCATTCATCACAGCAATTTCAATTTGAAAAACTTCTCAATGAATGGTTAACGATGTACACCATCTCGACGAATTCATTGACCTTTGGCTATAGTCGTTGTCACATAACACAATCAGAATTCCCTATTGCTGTTCGTGAAGCCTTTTATGCACGTATTATGGCTGAAATTGAATCGGCTTCTATATGTCATTATGAGAACCTCGCTTCCGATTGGTTATTAATTGAATTACATCGTAAGGATGCTACATTTGCTATGGACTATGTAAATAGCTATCTTGGTCCCCTACTTGAGAAAAAGATTGATCCGGATTTAATGAAAACAGCAATCACCTATGTCGTAAAACAAGGAAATATTAAAGAAGTAGCCGTTGCGCATTTCTGCCATCCAAACACAATCCGTTATCGTATGTCTAAAATACGTCAGCTAGTAGCACCTTTAGAAAATGATTATGTTTTTTATGAGCGTATAGCTGCAGCCGTTAAATTGTACTTATTACATAGCAAAGCGAATGTCGAATGACAGCTTTGGAATAAGTACAAAAAAACGCCTGAATTTTTAGAATTAAAATCAAACTATTTTCTTCCATCTCATGCTATTCTATTGAAGTTAGGAGGGAGAATGATGAAACAATACATAGCTGACGGTATGCTATTAGTCACTGCAATCGTTTGGGGTAGCGGATTTGTAATAACGGCTATTGCATTGGAATATTTAACAGCCTATCAAGTAATGGCAGGTAGATTTTTATTAGCCTCAATTATACTGACAGTCTTATTTGGATTTAGATTAAAAAAAGCTTCTAAATCTGTTATCTGGAAAGGTATTTTGTTAGGGACCATTTTGTATATTGCCTTCGCCCTTCAAACAGTAGGGCTCCAATATACAACACCCTCTAAAAATGCATTTTTAACTGCTGTCAATGTCATTATTGTTCCATTAATTGCGTTTGCGGTTTACAAGCGTCGTATAGATGGCTATGAAATTATCGGTTCGATAATAGCTATTGTCGGTATCGGTTTTCTATCTCTACAAGGCTCACTAACAATGAATATCGGAGATGCGCTTTCCTTAGCTTGCGCTGTCGCCTTTGCCTTTGATATTTTTTGTACAAACCTATTTGTCCAAAAAGAAGATGCCATTACTCTTACGATCATTCAATTTCTCACAGCATCATTTTTAGGTGTTTTGGTCGTTGTCGGTCAAGGTGATATCCCAACCAGTCTTGAAAAAGAAGCCATTTATTCGATTATTTATTTAGCCATTTTTTCAACGACTCTTGCCTATCTTTTTCAAAATGTTGCGAATCAATATACGTCTGCTACAAAGGCAGCTATTATCCTATCTACAGAATCCTTCTTCGGCATGGTGCTATCCGTTATATTCTTACATGAGGTATTAACAAGCCGTATGGTTATAGGGGCTGTCATGATTTTACTCGCCATATTAATAGCAGAAGTGAAGCCTGCTCATCCGAAAAAGCGAATGATGAAGAGCTCACGATAACGAATTTCAAAATAGTTTCAGTGCTGCTGAAGCTATTTTTTTATTAAACACGACTAGTCATGATACTTGTAGTAATCCCTACTACTAAAATTGTAATAATGGAAAGCCATAATGTACTAGTAGATAAAAGCAATCCCCCTACGACAATGACCATGGAATCGATTATAAAAATAAGGATTCCGACGTTAATTCCAGTCTTTTCACTTAAAAATTGTGCAATCAAATCTGTACCACCAGTGCTTGTCTGAAATCTGAGCATCAAACCAACACCAAAACCCATAAGTACCCCTCCAAAAATAGCACTATAGAGGGCATCTACTTGAATAAAATTCCGAACAGATTTTAACAAATCAATACTAAGAGAAGATGCGAATAACCCATGTATACTATTGTAAAAATACGCTCTATATTTATACCAAGAAATAATAAAAATCGGGATGCTAATAATGATGATCATTAAACCTATTTTAAGGTTATATAAATAATGTAAAATAAGCGCTATCCCTACGACACCCCCATCTAAAATTTGATAGGGCGTTAAGAATAGATTAATCCCTAATGATATCGCGACACTTCCTATAAGAATGACTAAGCCTTTCGTAAAAAAATACATACAACACCCCTTCGAGACTTGCATGTTTTTATAGTATGAAAAAATTGATTTGAACATGTTATTGTTCACGTCTGTCGGTGTAATCATATTAATATTTTTTATCGAGCTCGGTCGCTAAATTTCTCTATAAATTGGTTCATCACCATAAGTTGTGAGATGACTTTGTTAAAACGTCTACTATGTAAATAAGTTGACCTTCGTGACCAACATCGTGTTGGCCCGACGCCCCCAGGAAGCTTTGCTCTGTGCGAAAGCGTAGCGACAACAACAACAAATGTTTTCTGTAGCGAAAGCGAAGTGGCAGCTACAAATGTTTTCTGTGCGAAAGCGAAGCGGCATCTACAAATGTTTTCTGTGCGAAAGCGAAGCGGCAGCAACAAAGCCCCCAGCCGGAACGGAAATCAACCACACGTTTTGGTGATGATCCTATACATTGTATAAATACCTAAAAATGCCCTTCTGCATATGATCAGAGGGCTAGGAAAAGACTATTTGTTTTTTGCCTTCATTCGTTTCAGTAAAAATCCACCTTTAAATGATTTAGGCTCGTAAGAAATAATAAAAGCATTCGGTTCATAATGCTCCACAATTTGAAACAATTCTGTCTCACGATTTCTCTTTGTTAATATTTCATATTTATAGCGATTACTATCTCTACCCTCCCCAATATAAATCGTCACAGCAAAGCCTTCATTACGGAGAAAATTCACGAGCTCCTCGTTCTTATTTTGCGTATTGATTGTCGCATAGACATAGCCAATCGCCAGTTTCCGCTCAATTTTAGCGCCTAAAAAAATACCTAAACCAAAACCAGCAGCATAAACAACCATCGCTAAAATACTTTGGTCTCCATTAAAGACAAGAGAAAGGCCGAATACATACACTAACATTTCCAGCATACCGAATATGGCCGCAAGGAACGTAATGTTCTTCACTAAAAATATTGTACGTAACGTTAAAAAAGGTACATAAACTAATTGAAGTATTACAATCAAAAATATACTTTGCATTTTGTAAGAGACCTTTCAAAAGTAGTTTTATATCTATAAATGTATGTCGATATATCGAATTACATTCTAGTGAAATGTTTCTATTTTATAGATTCCCTACTAATTAAAAATTAAACATCTAGTCTCATAAAAAAATGCCACCTACTATAGAAGTAGATGACATTTTGTTTTTTTATTGAAATCCTTTATGCTTCCCATTGCATCAGGACTTCTTTATGCTTTGCCCAATCATCTTGAACAAAATGTTGCGGATAATCGCAGTGACGAACCAACAGGACAACTCCGAAAAAGAAGTGCCCCATTTAAATGGCTAGCAATCCGAATTCATCGGTACTTTCTTCTTTATTAGTTCATCTATGTAATACTCTTTTAACCAAACTTCCAATTTCATTTTTTCCTCTGAAGACATATGTGACTCCATGGTTACTTGTAGTTCTTCAATAACTTCTTTAGCAGTTTTTAAATTCATTTATAACCATCCTTTCCATATGGTTCATAATATTCCACTCCCATCTGTATTTCAACAACCAATTTTTACCACTGTTTTTTTGCCCCTGTACTTACTATAAGACACGACTATCTCCTTTCACCTTCTAAACCGCCATAATGGGTAATTATATTTCAAAATCTTCAGACGAATATAACAAATAGCTATGTTTACTTTCAAATTCAAAATGCAGTTTATTTTCTTTACTCAAAAGTAGCGGTTCAAAAGATAGATGATTGACAAATTACATCCATAGTGTAAAATTACACTTATATAAGTGATTGAGATTAAGGGGGAGATGCTTGAAATGTTATTATTCTTATTAAAATGTATATTACCTTTCTTCTTAGTGACATTGTTATATATAACTAATATTATTTTTTTAGCAAAGAAAACGATAGGTCATGTTAAATTGTGGAGAACTTCAATTGTAGTGGTCAATATTATTGCGTTATGTTTAAGTATATTAATCGTTTTACCATCAATTGCAGTAATTACCGCGATGTCTTTAGGCACAGGTTCGACCTTGAATATAACAGAGGATGATTTTAATTTAGAGGCTGCTACGCTTATTCTGTTGACCATTACTAGTTTTATATATCTCTTCGTTACGAATATTGTATTAACTGTTTTAACAGCTAGAAAGCAATTCCATCAAAGGAACTTGCACCAGAAAGAAGTCTTGCTATAGAAACAGCCTTTTTCCACATAAAAAAATGCCACCTCCTTAAATCTACATCAATAGATAAAAGGAGGCGGCAACATTTATTTCATCAAAATATATAAGGAATTTAGATGAATGTATTAAATTTCTCCATGCATCGGGTCTTCCTTATGCTTTGGCCCAATCATGTTGAATAAAATATTAAGAATAATCGCTGTGACAGAACCACAGACGATACCATTAGATGTTAGAAGAGATACACTTTCTGGTAGTGCATCAAAAATCCCAGGAACAACTGATACACCGACACCAAGACTAACTGCAATTGCAGCAATCATGGCGTTTTCCGCTGATTCATTCATAACAGGTACTAGCATGCCCATACCTTGCGTAATAACCATACCGAACATCGCTAGCATTGCCGCACCAAGTACTGGTGTTGGAATAATTGTTGTTAATGCTGCGATTTTTGGTAAGAAACCAAGTGCTACTAGCAAACCACCTGTGATGTAAATGACTTTACGATCTTTGACGCCTGACATACGCGTAAGTCCAACGTTTTGTGAGAATGTTGTATATGGGAAAGCGTTGAAAATACCGCCGATCACAGATGCAAAACCTTCAGAACGATACCCACGTGCTAAATCTTTTGAATCTAATTTTTTCTTACAAATATCACTTAGTGCAAAGTAGACCCCTGTTGATTCTACTAAAGAAACCATTCCTACAAGCGTCATTGTTATAATCGCAGATGCATTAAATGTTGGCATCCCGAAGTAAAATGGCTGAACCATGTGTAATACGGCAGCATCTGAAACTGGGCTAAAATCAACCTTCCCCATAAATACGCCTAGGATTGTCCCCACAACTAATCCAACTAAAATGGAAATTGCACGAATGAAGCCTGTAGAAAAACGATAAACGACTAAAATAATGACCAATGTAATAAACGCTAAAGCTACATTCGAACCCGATGCAAAGTCTTCTGCGCCTTGTCCACCTGCCATATTATTTAATGCTACTGGTAATAAAGAAATACCGATAATCGACACGACCGAGCCTGTAACAACTGGCGGGAAGAACTTTACTAACTTACCAAAAAAGCCTGCAATAATCATAATGATTACACCTGATGCAATAATAGATCCATAAATATCAGTAATACCTTGTTCAGGATTAGTACCAATTGCAATAATCGGACTAACCGCTGTAAATGTACAGCCTAGTACTACCGGCAAACCAATACCGATAAATTTACCTGAATACACTTGTAAAAGCGTTGCGACCCCACACATCATAATGTCAATCGCCACTAAATACGTCATTTGTTTTGAATCAAAGCCAATTGCCCCACCGATAATCAGTGGCACTAAAATGGCACCTGCATACATCGCAAGTAAATGTTGAATAGCTAGCGTCGTCGATTTAACGGTTTTCATTACGCATTAGCCTCCGGAGCGAATGTTACTTTGCCATCCTCAAGAGAATCTACAATGGCTAATGATTCCACGCGGACACCTTGCTGGCGTAATAATTTCCCACCGTCTTGGAAGCCTTTTTCAATAACAATGCCTACGCCCACAACATTTGCACCAGCTTGTGCGGCGATATCAAGCAAACCTTTAACAGCTTCGCCATTCGCTAAGAAATCGTCAACAATTAGAATGTTATCATCTTCATTTAAGAAACTACGTGATACTGAAATATCATTTGTTTCATTTTTTGTGAAAGAATGTACTTTTGAATTATAAAGATTATCTGATAGTGTTAATGATTTACGTTTACGTGCAAACACTACAGGAGCACCGATTTCAAGCCCTAGCATTACAGATGGTGCGATACCTGAAGATTCGATCGTTAATATTTTTGTAATCACTTGATCAGAGAATCGAGTGGCAAACTCATGACCAATTTCTTTCATAAGCATTGGGTCAATTTGGTGGTTTAAAAACGAGTCTACTTTTAATACAGATGAAGATAGAACTTTACCTTCTTGCACAATTTTGTCGTGTAATAACTTCATTTCCTTTATATCCTTCTTTCTTATAGTAATAAATTTTTACGAGCAAATAACCGAAAGCACCGTGCTAATGCAGCGTCAGTAACACGATGCCGTTGTCACAAAGGCGTTATTATAGAAGAAATACTCATTCCAAATAACAAAAAACGCTGAATACTTTGATTCCAGTCATCTACGAGTGGAGCAAAGCATTCAGCGTAAAAACGTCGAAACGAATAGAAAACATCTTATATAAAGTCTTCTAAAGCATTGCTACCCATAGTCGATTTTTTTACGGAAAATCGGTAGAGACTTGCGAGCCATATTCTCGCTATTATATGAGTGAAATATTATTCAATTATACCTTGGCATTTTTTCCAAAAATGGCACTTTATTCGGTATGTGCTTGTATCTTACACTGAATAAAGTCTGTTTTTCGGAATTTACTATTATTTTACTAACTTTCGATTGCAAACGTTCGTGTTTTACAATCAACGTAATGATTATATCAGACAATTTTCGAGCTTGCTAGTCATTATTTTGATAAATGGAAGGGCACAGTCATAATAACGATATTTTTGTGAAATAACAGCGACGTGCGAATTAATAGACTCGACTGATTGTGTAACATATGGTGCCATCCTTTTTTTGGTAAAAACTGTGGGATGATCACTGTTACTTGATGGCCTGTTTTCGTACATTGATGTTCAACTTTATCAATAAATTTCATTAACGGCTGTGTAATACTTCGATATGGTGAATAGTATGTGACAAGCCGTACATTTGGCTGCCAAGCTTTCCACTTCTCTTCAAACGCTTTTGCATCCGCTTGATCGAAGGCTACATAAAAGGCAATAACTTTATCAACATTTAATGACTGCACGTAATGCAATGTGTTTTCGACTACTTTCGTAATACCAGCGACAGGTACAATGAAGACATTCCCCTCTACATTCGGTAATTCCTCATGATCTAATCTTAGTTGTTCACCAACTGTTTGGTAATGCTGCTTAATCCGGTGAAACGTCCAAATAATAATTGGTAAAAAGATAAACACTGGCCATACTTGAGGTAATTTTGTCACAAAAAACATCATCGCTACAACGAAGGAAATGACCGCTCCAATCGTATTGATTGAAAATTTAGCCACCCAACCTTTTGGCTTTTCACGCCACCATTTTCGCATCATTCCAGCCTGCGCTAAAGTAAACGGAATAAATACACCAACTGCATAAAGTGGAATCAAATGTTCTGTTGTTCCATCAAATAAAATGATTAAAACAATGGCCGCTAAACCAAGCATTATGATGCCATTTGAATAACCAAGTCGATCTCCGCGAATCTGGAATATTCTTGGAATAAAACCGTCCTTCGATAAATTGACAGCTAATAATGGAAACGCTGAATAACCCGTATTCGCAGCAAGTACTAATATCATTGCCGTTGTTCCTTGCACTATATAATAAAAAATATGACGACCTACACTTGCCTCAGCGATTTGCGAAACAACCGTTTCTTTCGCGTTGGGAGCAACTCCATAAAAATAAGCTAAGCTCACTATACCTATAAATAAAACTGCTAAAATACCACCCATAGCTAATAATGTTTTAGACGCATTTTTCGGCGCTGGGTCTCTAAAATTAGGAATAGCATTTGAGATTGCTTCAACGCCAGTCAAAGCTGAACTTCCGGATGCAAATGCCTTTAATAGTATAAATAGACTGATACCTGCAACTGGTGTACCGACCTTTGGATGCAACTCTGCTGGAACTTGCCCTGTCATTACGTTAAAAATCCCTACTCCGATTAACACCAGCATCACTACTACAAACAAATAAACGGGATACGCTAAAATGGATGCAGATTCTGTGACACCACGTAGGTTTAAAAGCGTTAAACAGATAACAAAAAACACAGCGATTATCACATTATAGGGATGCAAACTTGGAAAAGCCGAAGTAATGGCATCCGTTCCAGCCGATACACTTACCGCAACTGTTAAAATATAATCGACAAGTAATGACCCACCAGCGACTAGACCAGCATTAACACCTAAATTTTCCCGAGAAACTACATAAGCTCCCCCACCATGTGGATACGCGAAAATAACTTGACGATACGAGAAAATAAGTGCAGTCAGTAACACAACTACCCCAGCAGCAATCGGTAGAGAGTACCAAAAGGCAACAGTACTTACTGCCATAAGTACGATTAAAATTTGCTCAGGTCCATACGCAACTGATGACAACGCATCGGACGATAGTATGGCAAGTGCTTTTGTTTTACTAAGCTTTTGTTCCCCTAACGCTTCAGATTTCAATGGTTTACCGATAATATAACGCTTTAATGAGGATTTCATATTCTGCACCTTCTAGTTTCATAGAATGTGTTTCTCATTTCTAAATCGATTACACTTTAGCATAATCGGTTTTGTGCCGTTCACTGGGGCCTTGTTTCATTTTTAGAATGAAGACAAAAAAAGCCTACAAGTCATCACTAAATAAGACTTGTAGACGCTCATTCGTCTGCCAAGCTCCACTTTTCTGCTCTTAACGCTTACGAGGTTAGCTGTCGGATTCGGACCTGAGTAGCCCTACCCTTCAAAATGAAGAGATTCACCCCAAGGATTACTTATGTAATCCGTAAAAATTGGTTCCCCCGCGTCTAATTGCTTCAGCGATTTAGAAATTTGAAACTTTTATAATGATGTCATATTACGCCTGTAATTAAAAAAAGTAAAGAAGAAAATATTTCATTGTCAGGTGGTAAAAACATAGACATATCGATAGTTTGATTACCTACATTGTGCCGCTCCTAATACCAATAAAATAAAAGCTATCTTAAAAGTATTTCTATACTTTTAAGATAGCTTTAGCATATTAGTCTTCTTTATCTTGTTCGAAGCTTACAATTTCTCCTGTAGATGCATCAACATTAACTTCGTATTCATACTGACCATTTTTAATTTCAATTTCATAAATACCATCATCAAGCTTAGTTTTAGTCACTGTGCCATTTGCTTTCGTTAATGCTTTTTCAATAGCCTGCTCTTTTGTGATTTTAGTTGTTAGAGTAGCAGCGGTCACATGAACATCCAGATCATCGTCATCTCGACGTTCCTTCTTTTGCTTTAACAGCTTCCCTGTATAGGCATCAAATTTCAAGTCGTATTCTTCTGTATCTGTATGAACTTCTACCTCATAGACAGAACGATAACGATTCTGGTCTAGCTCAATATCAGCTACCGTTCCATTGACAACCGCTAGCGCCTTTTTCTCAATTTCCTGCATCGTTACGATCTTCTTCTCTTGAGCATTACCTGTTAATAATGTTGTTGAGCCAATAACAGCGCCAACACCAAGTGCACCGACTAACGCTGGGATTAAAATCACTTTTTTCATGTTCATATGTCCATCTCTCCTTTGTTTTATCTCGCACACAACTGGCAGTAAGATCCAGTAAGTGTCCGATTTGTTCAGAGCAACAGATGTTGGTTACACAAGTTGCACCATGGTGTAATAGCTTGTGTTACCCCTTATCCTTCGAAGATGAAGAAAGCCCTCTGAACGAAGTTTCGCTTTAACTATTTTTAGCTTATCAAGCAAAGATGAAAGGACGATAAGAGAAACATTAGAATTTCATGAGAAGGCTTTAATGATCTTCATCCCAAGTAACGGACATAACTTTTCCTGAAACTGCATGTATTTGAAAAACAGCTTCGTCATCTTTCGTTTCAATTTCGACTAAATAGTAGCCACCATCCGCTGTTTCCTCATAATCAACTGAATCCACTTCTCCATTTAGCTGTTGGAGGGCAATCTTTATTGCTTGCTGTTCAGAAATAATTTTTTCCACTTCAGGTCGTTCAATTGGTTGAACATTTTTTTCAGATAACACCTCACCTGTAAAAGCATCGAGGGCCAACTCTTTTTGCCTATCCTCTTTTTCAACCCTGACAGTGTAAACATGATCTGTTAACTTAACACTTTCTACACGCCCATATTCTTTTTTAACAAATTGACGTATTTGCGATTCTGTTAACAATAATTTACTTTCTGCCTCCATCAGTTTTAACGCTTTAATTTGTTGAGTAGTAGGATCTAGTATCGCTGTGTAAGTGGCTCTATCTCGCGTAAATATCATTTCATAGTCATTTCCTTGCTTTTTAGCCTTTGTTACATGACCGTTGTAGATTGTTTCAATATGGTCTATGGCCTCTGCTTTACTTAAAGGCTCAGCATAAAAAAAGCGATTTTGAGCATACCATAGTGTTACACTACAAAGAATGATGATGGCAACAATTATCAATAGCCATTTTTTCATTGTTGCCCCTCCTTTGGTACTCCTAATGTAAAGCTTGAGCCCTCACCAAGCGTACTTTTAACATCGATCGTAATGTCCAATTGCCCTGCAAGCTCATGGGCAATAGCCAACCCTAAGCCCGACCCTCCAGTTTTACGATTACGGTCCTCATTCACACGATAAAAACGTTCAAATAAATGGGGAATATGCTCTTTTGGAATCCCCGCTCCAAAATCTTGAATCGTAATAAGAACATGATTGGTAGTTTCTTTAGCATGTAGGAGGACTTCATCCTCACTATATTTACGGGCATTATCAAGTAAAATGAACAGCAATTGCCTCAACATTTTTTCGTCACTATAAATAGTATTTGGCATTTTATCCTCTACAATGAATGAGCGATGATAGGCCTGTTGCATTTGTAAAGCAATCTTCTTTAAAAAGGGTTCAAGCTCTATCTGCATGCAATGTACTTCAAAATGCTCGTTATTTTTGGCTAGCTCAAGTAATTGCAACACCATTTCATGCATGCGCGCTGATTCATTCACAATAGCTTGTAGTGATTCCTGTGCTACCTCTTTATTTTCAAAGCCTCTACGTACTAGCAATTTTGCATAGCTTTCAATTACAGTAATGGGCGTTTTTAATTCATGGGAAGCATTCGATACAAATTGCTGTTGCTTTTGATAATGCTGCTCAAGCTTCTCCATCATCATGTTAAAAGTACGATGAATGTTTGTTAACTCGTCCCCACCCTGATCGGGTATTTCAATTTTTTCATACTTACCCGTCGTAGCACTTTTAAGCATCGTTTCATTTAAACGATCGAGTGGCAATAAAATAAGGCGACCGAGCGCTAAACTCGCTAAAAATATAGGTATTGTCGCAACGATTGATACGACCACCAATATCGCTTTTAGCAAACCTAATGTGCTCGCCACCTCTTCCATTGACTGTTGTAATTTTATTTGGACAACGGTTCCGTCCATCCAAATAGCCGGCATCGTAAAGGTAATGTACGGAACATCAGGCATCTCTAGCGTAGCCTGAACTTTCATTTTTAAGTTCTGTCCATCATCAATATAGACTGCGCCATCTGTTGGCATATAAGCTCTTAAAACTTGCTGTAAGTCGGTTTGCTCGTTTATCTGACTTAATGTCGAGCTTAGTTCATTTGCTCGTGCTTGGAGCTGTTTATATTCGGTATTATAAGCAAACTTCTCATACAAAAAGTAAATACCACTATTTGTAGCTACTAATAAAACGAGCATTAATAATGTTGTTAGCAGATGAATTTTTGTTTTAAGTCTCATGTTTGTGCTCCTTTAGCACATACCCTACACCACGCACCGTTTGGATAATTGGTGTATCGTTAGCAGCTTCAAGCTTTTGTCGTACATAGCGAATATAAACATCCACAACATTCGTATCACCGTAATAGTCATAACCCCATACAGCCTCTAAAATTTGCTCCCTAGCCAATACTTGCTTTGGATGCTTTAGTAAATATAAAAGCAAATCATATTCACGGGGTGTCAATTGAAGTTCTTTTCCATAATAAATTACCTCGCGTGTCTGTTCATTCATGGACAATTGCCCGAATGTTGGCTGGGCGTGTTGTAGATTTCCTTTTTGAGAGAATCTTAAAGCAGTCCGAATGCGAGCAAGTAATTCTTCAATATCAAACGGCTTCGTTATATAATCATTTGCTCCAAGATCCAGACCCTTTACCTTATCTTCCACTTCACTCTTTGCAGTTAGCATAATTACAGGCGTCTGCGATTCTGTTGCACGAATCCGTTTTAGTACATCGATCCCGCTCATCTCGGGTAGCATCACATCCAATAAGATTAAATCCCATTGCTGCTCTCGATATTTAAGCAAACCATCTGTCCCTGTATGTGCCATATCAGCTTTATAGCCCTCAAATTGAAGCTCTAACTGTAGAACTCTTGCGATATTCTCTTCATCCTCTATTATTAAAATTCGATTGGTCATGTCGAATCAGTCCTCATCATTTTCTTTTCATCGTAAACGATACTAAGGGTGGAAGTCTAATTAGAAAATGATGAGAAGAACAATAAATTAAGCTCGACCACTAACGCAATCTCAGTACAGCAGTCTTCCATATTTTAATATCCACATCTTATGATCTTATCGAGTGACACATTTATCTAATACTACATATTTAATTTGTGCATACTTTAACTACATTACTGAGCAAAAAATAATAATGGGCAAAAATCTTCACATTTTTTTCCTAAAGCTATAGAATAGTAATATATCGTTTTCCTCTAGGAAACTTTATTTCATTAATGATACTTTTTGAAATGAGGGAACAACATGGTTTACAAACGAATGACAAAATCGTCTGCTGAGGCAGTTTTAGATGGAGATATAACAGGTTGGCGACGAATCTTACCGTTTCTTGGTCCAGCCTTCATCGCAGCGGTTGCCTATATTGATCCTGGCAACTTCGCAACAAATATTACAGCAGGTTCACAATATGGCTATTTATTGCTTTGGGTAATCGCTTTTTCTAATTTAATGGCCGTGTTAATTCAATCCTTGTCGGCAAAGCTTGGTATTGCTACAGGTAAAAATTTACCCGAAGTATCACGTGAACATTTTTCTAAAAAAACATCTATCTTTTTATGGATCCAGGCTGAATTGGTCATTATTGCAACCGACCTTGCAGAATTTATTGGTGCCGCATTGGGGCTGTACTTGTTATTCAATATTCCAATGCTGCCTGCAGCGCTTATTACAGCAGTTGGCTCATTTGCTATTTTAGAATTGCAGCGCAGAGGCTTTAGAGCATTTGAAGCAGGCATTTCTGGCATGGTGCTTATCGTCGTATTAGCATTTGCATTCCAAACATTTTTAGCACAGCCAAATTGGGGCGAAGCAACAATGGGCATGTTCACGCCGCGCTTTGAAGGAGTCGATTCCATTTTACTCGCAACGGGTATTTTAGGGGCAACTGTCATGCCACACGCTATTTACTTACATTCTTCGTTAACCCAAAATCGCATCGTTGGCCGAAATGATAAAGAGAAGAAACGGATTTTCCGTTTTGAGTTTATTGATATTATCATCGCGATGATTATTGCCGGTGCCATCAATATGAGTATGCTTATTATTGCTGCGGCAGTATTCCATACACAAGGCGTAGTAGTTGAAGATTTAGATATTGCTTATAGTGGATTAAAAGAGGCGCTTGGTCCGATGGCGGCAGTGTCCTTTGGTCTTGGCCTTCTCATTGCAGGGCTTGCTAGTTCTTCAGTTGGTACACTCGCAGGTGACGTTGTGATGCAGGGCTTTATTAGAAAAAAAATACCGCTCTATTTACGCCGCGCTGTTACAATGTTACCGCCTCTAGTCATCATTGCATCCGGTGTGAATGCGACTTATGCGCTTGTCCTAAGTCAGGTTATTCTATCCTTTGGTATCGCATTTGCTCTTGTACCGCTTGTACTCTTTACGAGTAAGCGTGACATTATGGGAAGCCTAGTCAACCATCGTATTACTACTATATTAGGATGGATCGTCGTGGTGATTGTAGTTACTTTAAATGTTTATTTATTATGGCAAACAATATTTGCTTAAAAAATGCCAGACACAAAGACCTTAATTTGGTTTTGTGTCTGGCATTTCTACATGTAAGAGGATTACACCATAACGTGTGGCTGATTCCCGTTCCGATTGGGAGCTTTGTTGCTGCCGCTTCGCTTTCGCACAGTTAAAACATTTGTTGCTGCCGCTTCGCTTTCGCACAGTTAAAACATTTGTTGCTGCCGCTTCGCTTTCGCACAGAGCAAAGCTTCCTTGAGGCGTCTAGGCAACAGGATGCTGGTCACGAAGGCGTTATCACAGGAGTGGTGATTTTAGCCTTCGTTCCCCTATTGCTGATCCCCAAGGAGTCGCCCATTCGTAACGAAGAGCAACTATATATGCATACGTTTTAACAATTGTCACTCCTACTACAATGCGCTATTCCTTATCCTTATATATCTATCTTCTCAATGTTCCGAAATGATAAGTAGGCCACGCTTATACCGATAATAGCTAAAATGATAGGTATAAAAATAATATCATATAAGGTGAAGTTACCCGAATTTGATGATACGACCGATACAATTAATATAGATGATAAAATCGTTGCCGGAATAGAGTATTTTCTCATGCCGAAATACAACGGTATTAAAGCGATGCATGATGCTGAAACTGCATTCATGATCACAGCGGGAATTCGTTGTATGATGATAGATACCGATAACGTATCTGGGAGCAATTGAAAACTCTCACTAACAGCACAAAAAATTGCTGTGACAAATATAGTCGATAAAACAATTGCACTAAAGGTAAAAAGAACAACTATGGCTAGCTTTGAAGCAATTAGTTTTTTTCTATTGATCGGGTACATAAAGGCTACAGTGATCGTTCTATATTTAAATTCTCCAATAATAAACTTGGCGATTAACACACTAGCAAAAATAATAAATACTGCTCTTACAATTGAATCTATCATGCCTAATGCCGTCTGATAAGTTCTAAAATCCACATCTCCTTCTACTTTAGTAATAAATATAAGCATAAATATAACAGCTAGTATTATAAAATTTGCGAAGACAGCTCGTTTTATATAGGAACCAATATGATATTTTTTCATTTCTAACCGCATTAAATTAAACACTAGTGGCACCTCCATTGATTAACTTCAAGAAATAATCCTCTAATGAGCTTGTTTTTTTGCTAATGCCCTCAATTTCAATATCATGCTCAATCAATGTTTTAGATAGCACCTTTTGCGAAGCTGTCAATTCATAAATTCGAATACAATTGTCATCCACCAGTTTGAAATTAGTAATATTTAATTTACTTTCTAAAATAAAGGCAGCCTTTTTCCCATCATTAATAATCAATTCAATATAATTTGACTGACTACGATTGACAGCGTCCATAGATACTTCCTTCATTAATCTCCCATCCTTAATAACTCCAACTGTATCTGCCAACTGTTCAATTTCACCCAAAATGTGGCTAGAAATCATAATAGTAATGCCATACTCTTTACAAAGCATCTTGAATAACTCTCGAAGCTCTTTAATGCCGACTGGATCTAGCCCATTAATCGGTTCATCTAAAATAAGTAGTTCCGGCTTCGTAATAATTGCACGAGCAATACCCAAGCGTTGTTTCATTCCAAGGGAAAAGTCTTTTACACGTTTATTTTCCGTGTTTGTTAGTTTTACTAAATCTAGAACATGCGCAATTTCTTTCTTGTCATAATAGCCCATATATTCGCAATGTAATTCTAAAGTTTCCTTTGCCGTTAAATCTTCATAAAAAATTGGGTATTCAATAATCGTCCCCATCCTTTTCAGCACTTCGTATGAGCGGTCATTTAATTTCTCACCAAAGATTTCAATATCTCCACTCGTTGGCTTCGTAAGGTTTGTTAGCATTTTCATGACTGTCGTTTTACCGGCACCATTAGGACCTAAAAAACCGTAGATCTCTCCTTTTTTCACATGCATAGTAACAGCAGAAACGACTTCTTTCCCCTCAAACACTTTCGTGAGCTGGTTTGTCTTCACAATATATGTCATGTAAATCTCTCCCTTACATTTAACTATCCTTATTATAAAAAATGAAACTCTCTAATTTATTAATGGATTCTTACAAATTTCTTAAGCGCAGAAGAAAAGCTTGTAAAGCATTTTAAATGCTCTACAAGCACGGCTGTTCAATACATCATTCGTTTTAGTGAAATCGTAAAAATGGTCTTCTCATATGGAATACTGGAAAGCTGGATGGAGCCATCCATTAATTCTACAAGACGTTTTGTAATCGTTAAGCCAAGTCCACTCCCTTGGAAGGATTTATTTCTAGAATCCTCAAGCGTATACATTCTTTCAAAAACATTATCAATATGATATTCGTCAATCCCTTTACCACGATCCCATACATCAATACAAATATTCGTATCATCAGTTCTTACTGTGAGTCCAATGATGTTTCCTGCCGCCCCATAGGCAATCGCATTTGACAATAAATTATTCAAAACTCTATCTAATGCTTCCTCATTACCAAGTGCATATACAGATATCTCAGGTATTGTTATATCAATCTCTAATCCCAATGACATGACCATATCGTAAAATGATAAAATGTTTTTCCGGCAAATTTCACTTACGTTAATTTTCGTCATTGGGTAATCTGTATCTCCAGCCTCCAATTTTGCCAAATCAAAAAATGTATGGATTATTTTTAATACGTCCAATGTTTTCGAATGAACGCCTGTGAGCAAGCGCTGCCGCTCCTCGTCACTAAGGGATGGCTGTAGCTGCAGCATTTCCGTATAACCGAGCACAACTGTTAAAGGTGTTTTAAGATCATGTGAAATATTGGCCAACATTTTTTTCATGGAACCTTCCATTTTTCGATGTGTTACTTGCACTTTTTGTTTGTGGTCTAACAATGCATTCATCGCGATTAGTAGCTGCTGTAATTCTTGATTAGCTGTCGATACTAAAATCTTTTCGTTCGATTGTTCATCAATGATTGTTTGCAGCTTTTGATGCATGTATTGAATCTCAGCATCTTGTTGTTTCTTTGCCTTCATCTGAAAAATAATAATTCCTACGAGTGAAACAATAATTAGCAATAGACATATAATCATGATGTTTACCCTTCAAATTTGTAGCCGATCCCCCAAAGCGTTTTAATATACTTAGGGTTGGACGGATCGTCTTCAATTTTTTCTCGTAATCTTCTTATATGTACATTAATAATATTTTCATCTCCATAGTAAGAATCATTCCAAATCAATTGATAAATTTGCTGCTTCGTATAAACTCGATTACGATTTGTCACAAATAACGTTAAAATAGCAAATTCCTTTGACGTGAGCTTTACATTTTGTCCATTCTTCTCAACCGAAAAATTAACAAGATCTATCGATAAGTTGTC
Source organism: Lysinibacillus sp. NPDC093692 (assembly GCF_050280125.1). Classification (NCBI taxonomy): domain Bacteria; kingdom Bacillati; phylum Bacillota; class Bacilli; order Caryophanales; family Bacillaceae; genus Lysinibacillus; species Lysinibacillus sp. NPDC093692. Next base: position 7,810 of record NZ_JBNNUW010000020.1, on the reverse strand, counting down.
TATCTCTACTATATCTGCCTTATCCTCTACTTGACTGGAGTATTTTGTAGCTCTTCTAATTGCGGCTTTGACACGTGCAGAAAATTCTAGCATCGAAAACGGCTTAGCGATATAATCATCTGCCCCTAATCCTAATCCTAATGCTTTATCAACATCACTATCCTTCGCTGACATGATGATAATTGGAAGTGATGCTTGCTCTCGTATAATCTTTAAAACTTCTAATCCATTAAGCTTCGGTATCATAATATCCAAGATTACTAAATCAAAGGGATTGTTTAAACAATTTTGTAATGCTTCTTCTCCATTTACTGCAGAGGTGACAAGGAATCCCTCCATCGTTAAATAGCTTTCTACCATTTCACGAATGGCTTCATCATCTTCTACTAGTAAAATGTGCTTTTGCATTTCCATGCACCTCTATTCTAAAATGTAAAATTTCATTTTAACGGCTCCTCATCATAACGATTATCTTAAGATGTGATCCTTTATTAATTGAAGCGGTAATAAACTAGTTTCATACAAATCACCTGTGATAGTAATAACTAGTTCTTCCTTTGGCCAAATAAAAATATATTGCCCCCCAAAGCCTAATGCAAAGAAATATTGATTATCTTCCGAAAAAGCTTTAGTTTCATTCTGTTTATTTACCCACCAATGCATCCCGTAATAACCGATTTTTTCATAAGTCATCAAATTCGGCTTTATCGAATGGTTAATCCAATCCTCTGAAACTATCCTTTTCTCGTTATATACGCCTTTCTTTAAAACTAAGAGCCCTACTTTCATCATATCTTCTGCCTTTAATAAAAGACCATCTGCCCCTTTACTAATTTTCTTCTTATCCTCGTACCACTGATATTCTTGAATACCTAATGGTTGAAATAAATAACGATTGGCAAATTCTTTTGTTTTCATATTCGTAACTTGCTGCAATATAGCAGATAGTATATGGGAGCAACCCGAGTTATAATTCATATGCGCACCCACTGGATGTACCATTGGACGATTCACTATAAATTTTACTATATCAGAATGAAATACCATAGGAGCAAAACAATTCCATTCTCCGAATTCCGGGAAATCTAACCCTTCCGTCATTGTTAAAAGGTGATATATTGTCATATCCAACTTACGTTTGTCATCTTGCCGTTCGAATAGTTCAGGAAAAAAAGAATGGATAGGTATATGAACAGATTCCAAATATTTATGATCTATTGCAATGCCAAATAAAATTGAAAGAATACTCTTTGTACAAGAATTAATTTTATGAAGTTTCTGTTGTTGTTTGTTGTTTTTATAGTATCGAAATATCGTTTTACCGTGACTATTAATCAAAAAAGTATTAATCTTTTCTTTTTTTAATCTGTTTTGTAAAAATGGATAGTCTATCATCTTCCCCCTCCTTTGATTATTTGTCCTCACCTATTAAGATTTACGTGCAGTTATTTCTATTGAATGAAGATAGATGGTATACGTTTCAATAAATTCCATAACCAAAATTTAGTGGTTATTCATTTCTAAAACAGTTTACCATATTAAGGTTGGGTACCAAAAATGGATGGACGGTCTGAAAAACTATAAAAACGTATCAGTGTTCACTATTATGGGGATGCAGTTTTTGAGGCTTAAAGGATTTTACTTTTCACTGACAGTTTTTTCTCTGACAAGATTATATGTTTGAGCTTGCAAATTCATTTTTCAACTAAAAAAACTGCCCTGCAAGCCATTTTCTACGGCTCACAGGACAGTTTATTATTTATTAATCTACTTTTAAATCACATTGCTCAAGCGGAAGCATTTTTGTTTTATGCTTAATTTTATAGCCAAGCCATAACAGTAAGAACAGTGGAATACCGATATACGAGACAAGGACTCCGTACCAATCTACTGAACCACCCATAAAGGCATTGTAGTTTTGTCCAATAACAACAATCATACAAACCGTAAAGGCAAATAGCGGACCGAATGGGAATAATTTTGCTTTATACGGCAACAATTTCGGATCTAATCCCTGTACATCGAACGCTCGACGGAAACGGTAATGGCTAAATGCAATTCCTAGCCAAGCAATGAAGCCAGACATCCCAGAGGCATTTAGAAGCCACATGTAGACCACACCATCACCAAAGAATGAAGCTAAAAATGCTAGGGAGCCGACAGCTAAAGTCGCCAGTAATGCGTAAATCGGAATTCCTCGACGGCTTAGTTTAGCGAAAAATTTAGGTGCATGTCCATCTACCGCTAATTGCCAAAGCATACGAGAAGATGCGTACAGCCCTGAATTCCCTGCTGACAGCATTGCCGTTAGAATGATAGCATTCATCAATGATGCAGCAAAGGCAATTCCTAAACGATCGAACACCAGTGTAAATGGTGAAACAGCGATATCTTCAGATAGCAAACGTGCATCTGTAAACGGAATCAACAGACCAATTGCACCGATCGCTAAAATATAGAATAAAAGAATTCGCCAGAAAACGGACTTAACAGCTTTCGGAATATTTTTACCAGGATCATCTGTTTCACCTGCTGTTATTCCAAGTAATTCTGTTCCTTGGAACGAGAATCCCGCAGCTAAGAAAATACCAAATGTAGCAAGGAAACCACCGTGGAATGGTCCATCACTAATAAAGAAATTCGTAAAGCCTACCGGAGCGTTTCCTCCTAAAATACCAAATATCATTAAGAAACTGATGATAATAAAAATGATTACAGTTACAACCTTTATCATGGCAAACCAATATTCACTTTCACCATAGCTTTTTACCGATAATAGATTGAACGATAATACAACAGCAATAAATAAAACAGTCCAAAGTGCTGATGAGCTATCTGGGAACCAATATTTCATAATCAATGATACAGCAGAAATTTCTGCCGCAATTGTAATTGCCCAGTTGTACCAATAGTTCCAACCAAGTGCAAAGCCTAGAGCTGGATCCACAAATTTTGTAGCATACGTACTAAATGAGCCCGATGATGGCATATAGGCTGCCATTTCACCTAAGCTCGTCATTAAAAAGTAAACCATGATACCGATTAATGCATAAGCAAGAAGTGCACCGCCAGGACCTGCTTGTGCAATGGCACCACCACTAGCTAAAAACAATCCTGTACCGATTGTACCGCCTAATGAAATCATTGTAATGTGACGGCTTTTTAATTCTTTTTTCAACTTTGGCGCTTTATGGCCGAGCTGATTGACTTTAATTTCACTCACAATTTAACTTCCTTCCTTTTAAGAGGCGAAAAAAATGCCATCACATGAACGGCAGTGATGGCTAAGTAAATCCTCTGTTCTTTCAAAATGATAGCTCAACACGTTGTCCAAACGTGACAGTTCTGTTCCTTTCGGAGACAGCCCCAGCATGAGGTTTTCAAGTCCCCTCACACTTCGGCAGTATTTCCTTTCAACTAATATCTTAAATGCTTGTCATTTCCATTAGCATACTCTTAAATACCGCGACCTCTACCTCAATATAAACATGAGGCATATTATTAAATTTATGATGAATATTATTCTAACATATGACATATGGCATTTCAATAACTCAAGTAACATTCTATATTTTGTGAATTTTCAACTATTTTTATTATTGTGATAAAGTGGTATAGTGGTTCAATCATAATTGTTCTAACAGGGGGGATTTATTTGACTACTCATGAACATACCGATACTTATCCTAGCAGGAAAATTAACTGGAAAGGTACAACATTATTACTAGTGATCGGCGTAATTTGTATTGCCTCGACATTACGGATGCCGCTAACAGTTGTTGGACCTATTATTTCCTTTATCCGAGAAGACCTCGGCATATCCTATGCATTAGCGGGCTTTCTAACAACAATCCCATTGCTAGCATTTGCAATTATCTCACCTTTCGTACCAATTGTCGCACGTAAAATCGGGCTAGAACTAACATTATTTTTATCGACTATTCTTTTGGCATTAGGGATTGTACTGCGCTCCCTCGGTACAACTAGTTTTCTCGTATTTGGCACTGCGCTAATTGGTATAGCCATTTCATTCGGTAACGTACTTATTCCAGGATTACTTAAATTGAAGTTTCCTTATCACGTAGGTTTACTTATGGCCTTTTTCACAATGTCGATGAATTTGACAGCTGGGCTCGGCGCTGGCATTAGCTATCCTGTTGCCCATTCATCAATTGGCTGGCAAGGTGCACTGGCAGTCGCACTTGTTCTCGTGGTGTTAACCATTTTAATTTGGATTCCACAGTTGAAATTTAATAAGCCGGAGCCTAATGTTAAAACTACGAAAGAACGTACACCTTTATGGAAATCACCTGTAACTTGGGCAGTAGCGGGAGCTATGGGATTTCAGTCGTTATTATTCTATACAACCGCTGCTTGGATTCCTGAAATATATATAGCACAAGGATTAGCTGCAGATCGTGCAGGATGGATGTTTTCCATCATGCAATTTTCACAAGTACCAATGGCCTTAGCTGTGCCTATTATCGCTAGTAAAATGACATCTCAGCGACCTCTCGTATTCATGTTTACGGCATTTTACTTAATTGGTTTTATCGGACTAGTAATGGAATGGACAAACCTCGCTATACTTTGGATGGTACTACTAGGCTTAGCCGGAGGAGCTTCATTCTCATTAGCGATGATGTTCTTTACATTACGTACCCGTACCGCTTTTGAGGCAGCTGATTTATCAGGTTTTGCACAATCATTGGGGTATTTATTAGCTGCAATCGGTCCAATCTTATTCGGTTATTTACATGATATATTCGGTGGCTGGGATATTACTGGTTGGTTATTTGTTGTCGTAGCATTCATACTCTTCTTATGTTCATTTAGAGCTTCTAAAAATGAATATGTAAATTAAAAAAGGTAGCGCATGATCTTATTTCAGCGGGTGTTTGGACACCCGCTGAAATAAGTTAACGTGAGCTGCCTTTCTCTATTAATAAGGTGGTTTCTGATAAAAATAGTTCGGTGTATTGTAAACATTAACATAAGGCTTGTGATAAATATGAGTTGTAGCTGGCGAAAGAGGTGGAATCAACCATGTCCAATTGCCTGTAACCTCACGATTTGCTGCTGCTTCTGCTTCCTCAAACAATTTAAATTGTTGTGCAGCTGTATGATGATCTACAATGCTCACCCCATCTTCTTTAAAAGAATGTAGAACGGCCATATTCAGCTCAACTAATGCTCGGTCACGCCATAGAGATGCCTGTTTAGCTGTATCAAGGTTAAAAATTTCTGCTATAGCGGGTAGCATATTATAGCGCTCATGATCTGCTAAATTACGTGCCCCGATTTCTGTACCCATATACCAACCATTGAATGGAGCTGTCTCAAAGTCGATACCTGCCATTTGGAAGCGCATGCTCGAAATAATCGGCACTGCATACCATTTCAATCCTAGCTTTTCTACTTGAGAAGATTCTGGATGGCGAATCGGTACCTCTAGCACATATTCGTCAGGGATTATAAACACTTGTGGCTCTCTATCATCCACCTGTACGACAAGCGGTAGCACATCAAATGCTGTTCTCTCACCTTGCCAGCCAAGTGATTCACATACTTTCGTAAACGCAACGGAATGCGGATCACCAACGATTCCATATTCCGTTTCATAGCCTGCATAGCGGATTAGCTGATGATTCCATATACGAACTCGTCCTGGTGCAAAAATCGTTATTGTCGGACGAATTTTCCCATCATTTGTTGCGTATTGAATATGTTTAAGCAAAGCGTTGAAGATATCCTCTTCATGTGAAAGATCACGGGCATCAACAACATGTAGCGATTGCCAAAACAATCGACCAATACACTTATTACTATTACGCCACGCCACTCGTGCACCAAAGATTAGTTCTTCCGTTGTCGGTATATATTCTCCAGCTGTTTTAATATATTGTAATTTATTTTCTAGCCATATTTTTGACTCGTTTTGCTCTACTTGATAAAGTTCTAAAAATCGTTGTACTTCATGTAAATTCATATCGAACTCCTCCATCTACCCTCATATTAGAGGAATGGAACTATTATCACCACGAAAAAATCTGCAAAAAAACATACATATTTTATATATGAAATACTTTGTTCAATATTTCTTATCATTTTTGGGATTAGGGAAGAGATAGACATCTTCGCTTCAAGTGCTATTATGAGAATTTCGGGGGGATTATACCTTTTTGTATGTAGAAATTGGTTATACAAGAGATATCTTCAGTTGCAAAACCGATTTTGTTTATCATGATTAAGCCCTTCGCAATACTTAGGAATAGACGTTATTACACGGCCATTAGAAATAAAACTTCCTTAACACAAAGGGTGATCCTTTTTAGCTTTTAATTGGCATAAAAAAAAGCATGTTACACGAATGTGCAACATGCTTGATGACCCCTACGGGATTCGAACCCGTGTTACCGCCGTGAAAGGGCGGTGTCTTAACCACTTGACCAAGGGGCCGTGGCTCCGAAGGCAGGACTCGAACCTGCGACAACCTGATTAACAGTCAGGTGCTACTACCAACTGAGCTACTTCGGAATAATGGTGGGCCTAAATGGACTCGAACCATCGACCTCACGCTTATCAGGCGTGCGCTCTAACCAGCTGAGCTATAGGCCCATTATTTTGGAGCGGGTGATGAGAATCGAACTCACGACATCAGCTTGGAAGGCTGAGGTTTTACCATTAAACTACACCCGCAGATGGTGGGTCAGGACGGAATCGAACCGCCGACACTTAGAGCTTCAATCTAATGCTCTACCAACTGAGCTACTGACCCGGAAAAAATATGGAGGAGGTAGAGGGATTCGAACCCCCGCGCGGTGTTACCCGCCTGTCGGTTTTCAAGACCGATCCCTTCAGCCAGACTTGGGTATACCTCCGTAATATATAAATGGTGGAGCCTAGCGGGATCGAACCGCTGACCTCCTGCGTGCAAGGCAGGCGCTCTCCCAGCTGAGCTAAGGCCCCATGTTAGGAAAGATGGTCGGAATGACAGGATTCGAACCTACGACCCCTTGGTCCCAAACCAAGTGCTCTACCAAGCTGAGCTACATTCCGATACTATTAGGCTTTATTTGGCGCGCCCGACAGGAGTCGAACCCATAACCTTCTGATCCGTAGTCAGACGCTCTATCCAATTGAGCTACGGGCGCATTTATAAAAACTGATGAGCCATGAAGGACTCGAACCTTCGACCCTCTGATTAAAAGTCAGATGCTCTACCAACTGAGCTAATGGCTCCTATTAAAAAATGAATGGCTGGGGTACTAGGATTCGAACCTAGGCATGACGGAATCAAAATCCGTTGCCTTACCGCTTGGCTATACCCCAATTATTAAAATGGGGCGACTGATGGGAATCGAACCCACGAATGCCGGAACCACAATCCGGTGCGTTAACCACTTCGCCACAATCGCCACTATATATAATCACAGCAGTGTTTGATAACGAGTACCTAGAAACCTGGCAGGGGCAGTAGGAATCGAACCCACACCAAAGGTTTTGGAGACCTCTATTCTACCGTTGAACTATGCCCCTAAAAATGGTGGAGGGGGACGGATTCGAACCGCCGAACCCTAAGGAGCGGATTTACAGTCCGCCGCGTTTAGCCACTTCGCTACCCCTCCAAGGGATGATGCCGGCGATAGGAGTCGAACCCACGACCTACTGATTACAAGTCAGTTGCTCTACCAACTGAGCTACACCGGCAAAAAAAAAAAATGGCGGTCCCGACCGGGATCGAACCGGCGATCTCCTGCGTGACAGGCAGGCATGTTAACCGCTACACCACGGGACCATTTTGGTTGCG
>NZ_JBNNUW010000019.1:53245-98008 GCF_050280125.1 Lysinibacillus sp. NPDC093692 | reverse complement strand
AGGCAAAATTAAAAATGAGTCCGGTTCAATACCGAACTCATTTTACTCAAGCTGCCTAATGAAATAACCGTGTCTAACTTTTAGGGGTCACTTCATTTTCTGTGGAAGGCTTTCTTTATAAAGATGTTATGATTTAAATCAATTGCTCATAATCACTAATAAATTTTTCTACTTCATTAATATATAAGCTTGCTAATTCAATAAGAGTCTTATCCCTAAATTCAGGCGTATCAAATTGTCCTTCAAAAATGTAATAATATTCATTCAAAGGACTACTTTCTTTTTCATCTTTTTCTAAAGAATCTACTTCACTTTCTCCATTCGATACTGTCAGAACTATAGGTATAGAACTCTGACCAGCATTTGAAGTTCCTACAGGTTTTGCATGTATATTCTCATTTCTTAAATCTGTAAACACACCCTTGAATTTAAGGCTAGAGATTAATGTATCATACGCTTGTTGTTTATAATCAAAAGCGTATTGTGTGACACTTCTAATGCTTGTTAAAAATGAACTAAAAGCATAAGTAAATTCTTCCTTTGTGCCAGTAGATTGTTTAATTCTCATGTCATTTAAATAGTATTTAGCTTCTTTTAACTTGTAGTTCATATCATTAATTATAGTCATTATTTAAGGCTGTTTTCTCAAAGATTGTTGCTATAAAGAAAAGTTGGGCTATACAACAATCGCGCCCGATTGTTTAATACATTGCATCCCTATAAAACAGAACGTTATAAATCTGCTACTTTTTAAATGCAACAATATACCAAACGATATTGGCAATTAGTGACATAACGCAAAGAACGATCACATATAGAAAATCAGAAACATTATAAGTAACCGTTCCCATTACAAATGCCAGTACAATTATTGAAAGTGATATAAGTAACCCTACTCCGCAAAAAACTGCCATAACATATTTCATTCCTTTAACTCCTACCCAATACAAAATTAAAGACAGAATATAAAAGACAAGAAACATTATAATATTCAGCCACATACCTAAAGAATTGAATCCACCAGGATCCGGAAAGGGAGTTAGCGAAGCTGCAATCATTATAAAACAGAAAAGTAGCCCCGAAATTATTGTCATTAAGATAACACCATTTCTCATTCTACAACCTCCATAAGAATAATTTTTGGTAAGTTCACTTTACATATGCACCTCAACAATCTGGCCCGATTGTTGAATAACACTATTTAACCAAAACAACAAAGTTTACGAAAACAGCCTTATTTAAAGACCTCCTATATCATTAATGATATGCTTTTTATATAAAAAAAGCCTCAATAACTTTTTGATGATGATTTGTCACATAAAAAATAACGCTAGCTTATGCTCGCGTTTCACTTAAAACATATTTGCATACTCACTCCATGACAGTACATTTAGTTCTTCCTGCTTTGAATATAGATAATCAAGCATGTTTTTAAACTTTTCTGTCGGATAATTCATTTCATCTGTATTTACATCTTCTACTTTATGAAGTAGGAAAATAACCGATGCCCCTGTTTCTATTACATAATCAATCGCATTTCTAAATGTGATTTCTTCTACATTGTTATATAGAATGACCGTTTTAAGCAGATGTGGTTGAATTGGTGGAAGAATTTCATATTCTTCTCTTATTGACCTTCCTAATTTATAGTTTTTCATGACCTCTAAAACGTCATTATTATAACCGCCATAAGGATACGCTACAAAATCAGCAGTTCTGGAAAATCCATTTGAAATTAACCATTGCCTGCAAACGTCCAATTCTTCCTGAATACGATGTATTGACAATGTTGATAAATCTTGATGTGTAACAGTGTGATTAAACAAATCCCACCCATAATTATATATCTCTTTTAATTGTGCTAAATTCATATATCCCGTTATACCTACTGAGCTGCTAATGACACCAACTGATCCAACGAATCCTCTAGCCAACATGAGGGGAAAAGCGTTCGTATATTGAGAAATAAAACCATCATCAAAGTGAAGCAATACATTTCCTTTTAAAATCCTATTGGTGTAGATTCCATCAAATACAACAAATGTATGATTGCCAGTAACACTAATTTGTAATGTTGTAATCGAATTATTAAGACTTTCATTACCTACAACATTCAATTTAGAAAGAGGTATCATAACCTCATTCCATCCACTAATCATTTTCCATTTTGTTGTTTTCCAAGAAAAATAGCTGGCCATATTATCAACTGAAGATAACCTCAATTCAATATTAGAAAACTTGTTCACATCTTCTACGTAGAATCGTATCATCATTGTTTTGGTTTTTGATAAGTTAAATTGTACTGATCTTATTCTACTCGCTGATGTAGTATTGGCATCATTTGTAGTTACTTTGACAGACGACTGTCCAACTTTAACATGTTCTGTATCTTGTGAAACTACTCCATACCACAATTGCCAACTTGAGAAGTCTGTCATTAATCTTCCCTGGTTAATGGTTTCTTTAGACTGCTGATTTTCCGATGTAATAGCTGCAAATCCACCCTTTTTACCATCCCAATATTGCGGTATGACTGCGCCAACTGCATCACGAATCAGCTTCTTTTTTGTAAAATCAACACCTTCACCACCTGGTATTATAAAAGTTTGCTTCACATCATCCCAATACTGACTAAGTACAGGGCTTCCCAATGCATCACGGATTAACTTTTCTTGATTAAATTTTGTCATATTATCACCCTCTGTAGTTTGTTAATGGCATCCGTTTGCATTTTATTTGTGTAATCTTTAATTTAAATCTAGGATAATCTCTACCTTCATCTATTGTCCATACCGTATCAAAATCCCATCCATCGAATGTTGATTGTGTTTGCATTTCTGTAGTTGTCCGTGCTTCGGTGTAAATTTCTGTTACTGGCTTCCAGAAATTTGACCATACTTCACCTGTTATAGGTTGTGCCCTATAATAAGGTTTTGGCCACCATGAAGGAGGACCTGTACTATTCCATTCAGGCTTTGATAGTTTTTCTTCTGACGTACTGATACAGCCTGCGCTATTTCGCGCAATCTCTCTTATTAACTGTTATAGAGTTTACAGTTAAATCACGTAGTGCAATTTTTCACCATACTTTTTAGATAGGATGCTTTCGACAATAGGAATCAATTTAAGAATTTTGTCCTCAGATATTTCAAACCCTTCCACAATCCCCCCTCCTTTTTATCAGAATATGTCGAATTAGCTTGTCTGATTAAAAACACATTCCAATATCTAAATTGTGCAAGCTATTTTATCCAAACTACAGAAATTCTGTAGTTGTCCTGCAAAAAAAATAATTGTATCAAACGGAACATTCACATGTTTCATAAACAAATAAGCTTGATCCATACGAAAGATTCGTCTCTATTTTTCATACTGTATATATGTTTTCTCAGACATCTTCATTTTTTTAGCCATTTCTTTTTGAGTTAAACCTGCTAAAATACGGGCTTGTTAAATGTGTATTGCACATCTGCTCACCTCCTGCATTTAAGATACTACAGATTTACTGTACTTTTTTTACAGCTTAAATGTATAATAAAGTCAAGGAGGAGATACATAGTGACTGTAGGCGAAAAAATTAAAACATTGCGTAAGGAATTTAAAATGACACAAGACGATTTAGCAAAAAAATTAGGTGTAGCACCTACTGCTGTTTCAGCTTGGGAACGTAATGCTAATAAACCTTTAATGGATAAAATCATGGTGATGGCAGAACTTTTCAATGTACCTTTTACACACTTTTTTGAAGTAGATGAATATGACGATACATGTGAAGTGAAGCTCCCTTTGTATGGAAATGTTTCATGCGGAGAAGGTTTAGTGGTTTTCGAAACACCTACAGAGTATCGATCAACTCCTGAAGATTGGATAAAAAGCGGAGATTATTTTTATGTTCGTGCAAGTGGTGATTCAATGGTAGGTGCAAGGATTTATGATGGAGATATTCTATTTATGCGTAAACAAGAAGAAGTTGAAAATGGTGATATAGCAGCTGTATGTGTAGATGATGAAATTGTTTTAAAAAGGGTATTTAGAACAAACGGTAGCTTCATTCTTCAAAGCGAAAATTCAAATTATCCTCCAAGAATCTTCAATCCTAAAACTGATAAAAATGTTCGTATCATTGGTAAATTAGAAAAATTGATTGTTGAATTTTAATATAAATGGAATATGAGCAGACATTTGTTTGCTCTTTTTTTATATCGAGTATAGGATATTTAAATACATAAAATAAAAAAAAGAGGACTAAATTTCGCCCTCGTTTTTTTCTATATATCAATATTATTCAATGGATTATACTTATTGTTCTGTTCATGTAAAGCATTTCCCCATAATGCCAAGTATTTTTGTGTCATTGAAAGTGATGAATGCCTAAGGATCTTCTGTAATGTAAAAACATCCATTCCGTTCATTATACATCTGTGAGCAAAGGTATGCCTAAATGTGTGTGCAGATAATCGTACATCTTTAAAATTCATTACTTCTTGTAATCTTGTGAATACGCTCTTAGTTGCTTCATATGACATTTGGGTTCCGTTTCTATTAGCAAAAATATACTCAGGTAATTTGTTAAAGTAGCGATTACAATATAATTTTAATTCTTCTAATTCGTTTAACACTTTATCTGTTAATGGAACAGTTTCTTGTTTGCGATTTTTACCAAAAACCACTAATTGATTCTCCATCACATCTGACCATCTTAAGTTGCGTAATTCACCTATTCTAATTCCTGTACCAAGCAAGGTTATAATAATTGCTGTATTTCTGTACGCTGTATATTCGTGGTCTTTTACGCTTTAAACGTCTATAATATCGTAGCATCTGTCTTATATGAGTATCTGTAAAGACTTCTATTCGTTCATCTGTTTTTTGTTTTGTTATTTTATAGCAAGGATTCTTTTGAATATATTCATTTTCAGTTAAATGATTGAAAAATGCTTTTAGGTTTTTCAACTTATTATTAATTGTACTAGGTGCATTTCCTTTCTCCTTCTTACAATATACTAAATAACTTTTTATCGTATTCGGAGACACATCAGAAGTGTCTAGGATATCATTCTCCCTTAACCATGTTTGAAACTCTCTAAAAAATATCCTATAGCCTTTTAAAGTTTCTTCACTTAGATTCATCATTTCTCTTTCATCTAAAAAATCTTGAATAGCGAACTTAATTAACAAAAAAAAACCACCTTAAAATAGATTTAAAATCTAAGTAAAGTGTTCACTACATGCATACAATCTTATTTCAATTTAATATATACGTTAAACCCTTGATATATCAACGTTTATAACATAGCACTATTCCCTACAGAAAATTCATTCCTCGTAGGTTTTTTGGTTGTACTAGATAAAGGCAGGTCTCCTGGCTTATGTTCATCACACTTTTCACCTTCCCATTACAAGTTGTAACAGTGGTTTTTTGAAACGTGCTCCCATTTACAGTTGCGGGACAGCGTCGGATTTGCACCGATCTTCCCTTTTAAACAAATCAAAATATGATTTGTACCTCTATCTTATTATTCCGTTTTTATTATTATACTATAGTGGTTTGTGTACATTGACACCTTTATATCAGTGTAGACAACACTAATTTATCGGAAACAGGGGCATCCTCATTCACAAGATAGCTTACGACGTTTTCACAACTATACAGAGGTATCGGATACTTGCATGCCCTCAAAATAAGAACGAGATAAACACATCGTTCATCTCGCTCCTTTACTACTCTTATTGATCTGTTTGTTTTTGCTTCTTTTTCAAATACTCCGCACGTATTTTTTCAAGTTGCTGCTTTTTATCAAATTTGGCAGGCTTCTGTTTCTCATGATATTTTTGCACAGCTACCTTACCTTTGGTATCCAATTGATATTTCCCCACTTTGTTCACCTACTTTGCTTGTCTTTAGAGAGAAACTATTCAACTTTGTACCTCTATCTTATTATTCCGTTTTTATTATTATACCATAGCGTCTTGTGTTATTAAGTCCTTCTATCTTTTATCCAATGTGTATCCTCCATTGTTAAAATAAACTTGTAAATCAAGGAATATTTTATTATTTCATAGTTAGTTATCCAACTAACTAATAACTAGAGAGGTGTAAACCAATGGCGAAACCTACTGGAATCGAAAAGTCTGATTTATTAACGGCTGCCAAGCAAAGTTTAGTGGTAAAATGGATTGAAAAATTTACATTAAAGGCTGTTGCTAAGCGAGCCGGGGTGACACAACGAACTATTTATTATCATTTCAAATCAAAAGAGCAAATAATTCTAGAAATTGTCCAAGATATATGTAGAAATTCTTGGAATAAAATTTTGACGATTGATCAACAAATGATTCTATCTGCACTTTTCTCTGCAAAAAGTCGATATGAAAACGAAGCCTTTTATCATAAATTATTTTTCACCTTAATCGTCTTTAGCTTTACTAACCCAGCTATTAGGCAGCAAATTGGATAAATTTTAGCGACTGAAAATGAACATTTATGTAACATTTTAAAAAAAATGTGGGATACATCACCAATTGAAGGTGTCACAGTGGAAACGTGGAGCATTTTTCTCAATGCCCTTATTGACGGTTTAGCCGTACAAGTGATGATGCGGGACGATTTCGACGTAGATGCATTCTATCAACAGTTAGAAAAAATCCTAGAGACACTGTATCGTCTAGGGAAATAATTTGAGGAGGAACCACAATGCCATTCTTTCTATGTTTTGGGTTTGCAATTTGGCTTGTAGCAAGTTCTTTATTCCGATTAATGGGGAATTACTTTTTTATCCTTGAAAAACCATTATTCATGATAGCCGCTTTCATTTTAGCTATTCCACTCATTTTGATAGCGATAATACCTATTTATTCTTTGAAAAAGATAAAGGGTACTGAGCGATTACTGGCTGCTATTTGTATCGTATTACCGGGCATGCTCATTGATGCAGTCGTATTATTAGTTTTCGATAATATTTTTCTGAATTTATCAGCTGATGTAGATCGTTATTTCGCCTCATGGCTTCTATAGGCCTATTCCCTAATACTTATTACAGGTGTTACAAAGGCTTCATTCGTGAGGAAGAATACTATTCATTCATGAAAATCAATTATGCCTCGGCTTAATTGCGTCCGGAATCCGCTTTGTACTTGGGCCTGCAGATGTTTTTTGTGCGAAAGCGCAGCGACAGCAACAACACGAGGGCCGATACGATGTCGGCCACTCAGGCGTTCTTCGCAGGATGTGAAGTTCTTAGTCTGAGTTCCTCTATTTCAGCGAGTGTTTAGACACCCGCTGAAAGAAGTTAAAGGGTTTTCCATCATTATCCTAGAAGTAAGTATTGATTGGAATTAAAGGAGGAGAACAAATGGTTATAGGTCTACATCACGTTCAAATAACAATTCCAAAAGGTGAAGAAGAAGAAGGGAAACATTTTTACTGTCAAGTATTAGGACTAAAAGAACTTGAAAAGCCTGATTCGCTTAAAGGACGAGGTGGGTTTTGGTTACAGGTCGGCAATAAAGAGGTACATGTAGGAACAGAAGATGGCTTTGATAGATTAACGACTAAGGCTCATATCGCCTATCAAGTTGAAAATATAGGTGAGTGGAAAAAGACATTAATCGAACATCATATTGAAATTTTCGACTCAGTTCCTATTCCTCATTTTGAACGTTTTGAATTTAGAGATCCATTCGGTAATAGAGTAGAAATGATTCAGGAAATTTAAAGCAACAGTTGAATAGAAGTTAATTTCTATTCAACTGGCATGTTTTCAAAAATATGATGGTGAATATCTCATGACAGTCGTTTTAACAAATGTCATCTAACTTTTGAATTTTATCGGATCACTTTTTCGTTTTATTGGCCAATTGTTTTATTTTATCGATTAACTTTTGCGTTTTATCCCCCAACTTTTGAATTTTATCGACATCCGCCGTCTAAAAAGCAAAAAATGAAAACCTGAATATCGCTAAGTATTTCATGCTGAGTGTATCGTCGTTTCCCCCCTCCGTCAAGGCTTTTACTACCCTATGACCTTTCGATTCTAACAATTACTTCACCCAACTGAAACATTTGTAATAAAACTGTAAATTAAGGCGATGAAGCCTTTTGTATCAGGTGTTTACAGTGAATTCCCATCCACCGTGGTAACAATTACCTCAAAGAAGCCTTACTTTTTCATGCTACGATTAATTCCAGAGAAAATCCAAAACAGGATTAAACTTAACAAATAGCTTCAGGAGGAACTTAACATCATGAATAAAAAATTTTTAACAACAACATTAGCATTATCGATAGGTTTTAGTACATTGGGAATAGTACAACCAACTGTTCACCCAGTAAAAGTAGAGGCTGCAACAACTAATGCTCAAAATAACTCTCAGGCTGTTGCTGCGAAAGCGGAACAATTAATTCAAACTGGAAAAAGCTTAATTGGTCAAGCAACATATAGTAATACAACATACAAGGCTACGTATCCATATAAATTTTCTTGTGCAACTTTTATCATGTACATTTTCGAGAAAAATGGTATAGATATTGGAACTTACAATGAAGATTATATGATGCAACAAGGGACTTACGTGGCAAAGAATCAATTACAAAAAGGCGATTTACTTTTCTTTAAGAGTAAAAAAACAGGAACAGATCCTGATCATGTAGGAATGTATATTGGCAACAATAAAATGATTCACATGGCTGATCCTAAGCAAAATATCGTTATCTCTGATTTAAATAGTAAACCATATTATACAGATAATTATGTAACTGCTCGTAGAGTATTACCTACACTACTTTCAGCTAACCCTGCAACGAAAGGCGATAAAATTGTTGAAAACGCCTTTAATTATAAAAATAAAGTAACGATCAGCTCTACAAATAATGAAGCAAGTCTTCGCTTTACAGCGCCAGGATTTGTAGACTTTGTTTATCGCAAGAGTGGCGTTAAACTTGGTACAACCAATTTAAAGGATCTGATGAATGCTGGCACAACCGTTTCACGTTCCAATTTAAAAAAGGGTGATTTAGTGTTCTTTAATAGTGTTGTAGGCTCTAAAACTCCTTCACTAGTAGCTATCTATGCAGGTGATCACCGTATTATCATTCCAAGTTCTAGTGGTATAAATACAAGAGTACTAATGGTTGATTATTACAAAGAGCATTATATTACAGCAAAACGTGTTTTTTAAGACCGCTCTAAATTGTATGTAGAAAAAAGAAGCTTTCCTTAAGGAAGCTTCTTTTTCTTTTTATTTATTTTTCAACTGATTCGCAAATTCGATCATAGATTTGCTAGACATTGGTCCTTTAATAAGTACGATGGTTTCACTATCGAGCTTAGTCTTTAGTACATCTAATACTCCTGAAACATCTTTAAACATATGAACGTCCGCCTTCGTACCTTCCTTCAACGCTTGGTTCGCGATATTTTCTGCCCTTTTACCAATAGTAATAAGCGTATCAATAGTTCTTTTCGCGACCATTGTGCCAATCTCTCGATGATATTTTTCTTCGAAATTGCCTAATCTCTTAATGTCACCTAAAATAAGAATTATTTTTTTCCCTTTTCCTATCGTATCTAACACCTTTAGTGCCGCTTCAACAGAAGTTGGGTTATTTGTCCAAGTATCATCTACGATCGTACTTTCACCGATGCCAGTTGAAAACTCTAAATGTCTTGCCATCGCTTTAAACGTTTTTAAATGCGAAATTGCGATTTCAATGGAAAGCCCCATTTCCTTTACAGCAGCTATAGCCGCTAACGCATTATATACTTGGTGTTCACCGTATCCTGGAACAAATACATTGAACTGGTCATTTGACACTTTTAGTACAAATTGCATACCGCCTTTTGTGAATTGGATATTCTTAGCTTGATAATCTGATTTTTCGTGAACGCCAAAAGTAATCAACTTCCCTTTAAATTTATGCAAGGGGATCTTTTTAGTGTTTTCATCATCACCATTAATGATTAGTGTGCCATCTTTTTTTATTCCTTCTAAAATTTCTGCCTTTGCTTTTATATACCCATCAAGATTTATACACCCGTCTAAATGATGGACACCTATATTCGTAATAATACCAATCGTCGGTTGATAGATCATACACTGGTGTTTAATATTTCCGATATTGCCCAAACCTAATTCAAATATAGCTGCTTTTGTCTTCTGATTGATTCCAGTCAAGTATGGCAAGGATTGCCGTGGCTCATTTTTACTACTTACAGATGCTTGAACATCCCATTCCTTACTAGTTATGTGTTTAATCATTTCTTTCGTAGTAGTTTTCCCACATGTTCCGGTTAAAGCAACGACTGGTATTTCGAATAGATTTCTGTAATATTCAATGAATTTCCAATAGGCCTGCACAATACTCCTAACGCGTATTACAGTTGTATTCTTCAGTGCATCTTTCAATTCTTCTGATGATTTATCCGAAATGACTAGAGATGGCCCCTTTCGATCTATTTCTTGCCAGTTGATGGTATCTCTTTTACTAACAAACATAAGGGTATGATTTTGTGTAAGATCATGTCGGTTGTAATAAATCGCATGTTTAACAGACCAGCGTTCAGAACCGCTTAATAATTCTCCTTGCAATAGTTTTCTTATCTCATGCACACTGATATGTTGCAAGTTAACTTCGCCTCCTTTCTATAAAGTACATTTCTGAATAAATGAGCAATATATAACTAGCCTTCTTTCTTTTAGCAATCAGCTATATATATGCTCAATATCTAGTAAATGATGAAAAATAACATTTATTTAGGTGAAATCTATTCGGAAGCAGATGATTTCTTTATTTTTAGATCATCTGCCAACTTATAAATTTCTTTACTATACATATCTCCTTTAATGAAAATAATCGTATTTTCATCTACAATATTTTCTAATAATTTATAGGCCAGCGTACTATTTTTATAAATATACACAGGTGAACTCAGTCCTGCCTCAATGGCATGAACCGCCATAATGCTTGCATGTTCCCCTATCGTAATGAGTACATCAACCCCAATTTGCCTAATTATTTCTCCCGCTTGCTCGTGAATGATATATCCCCAAGACCCTAAATCTGTAATCGTCCCAATAATGGCAATCTTTTTCTTCCCTTCTCCGAGCGCATTCAAAACCTTTAACCCTGCCTCCAAAGAAGTAGTCGTAATATTCCATGTATCATCTATTAATATGGAATTATTAATGCCCTTAAACACCTGAAGCTGCTTATTCAGTTTTCGGTATGATTGCAGTTGTTCAGCTGCTAAAGAAATCGGCAAGCCCATTTCATAAATAGCTGCAATCGCAGCAAGCGCATTATATACTTGGTGCTCGCCAAAACCTGGTACATAGATTTCATAGAGTTTCTTCTTGTGATGAACGTTGAACAGCATACCATTTTTGTGGTAGCGAATATTACTTGCTCGAAAATCACAGGATGTATGCTTGCCTACTTTAATGATGCGGCCGTGAAACTTCGATAAATCTATTTTACCTGTGTTGATATCCTCAGCATTAATGATTAATGTGCCTGTAGGGCTAATAATGTCCAACATTTCACCCTTTGCTTGGATATATCCCTCCAACGTTTTACAATAATTTAAATGATGTGCTCCTATATTTGTAATGATCCCAATAGTCGGCTTGAAATAATCCCCTGCAATTCGGATGTCTCCCGGTGAACCAACAGCAGTCTCAAAAACGGCTGCTTCAGTATGATCATCAATATTCAGTAAGTATTGCAAAGAAGCAGTTCTAGAATTACTACTAAGTGGCGTAGATGTTACATTTTTATTGGCAGATAGTATATGTTTAATCATTTCCTTCGTCGTCGATTTACCAGAAGTACCAGTAATGGCTACGATAGGGATATTAAATTGATTGCGATAAAAATCTACAAACTTCCAATAGGCCTCATCTGTATCTCTTACTTTAATGATGATTATTTGCTCAGGTACTTCTTTTTTTCTATAAAATCTATCGGTTACAAGTACTATAGGATAAAATGGCTCAAGTTTTTCCCAGTTGACAATAGGCTTACTCGTAAAAAGGACTGTATTTGGTCTTTTAACTTGCTTTAGTCGATATGCACCATGTTGAATCAACACTTCCTCCGACCCTTGCACTAAATCGCCTGCAGTTATCGCTTTTAAATCCTGCACTGTAAGAGGCTTCATATCAATCTCCCCTCCTTTCATTTTCTAGTATATGTAACTTCTTAAAAGTTGCTTGGATGTAGACGAGATACATAACTAGAGGAAATCTATTTCTTCGCATATATATATAGTTGATTAAGTATCTAAGTACCAATAGAAGGAGTGATATACCTGAAAACGATTATATTTATCGGCACAAACAAATCCGGGTCAAGTCGTGAAGCAACAAGAGCAGCAGAAAAATTAGGTTATTTTACTGTACTTTTTACAAACAACGAAAAGCAATTGCAGCAGAGAAGAGCCTACCCAGATATTCATAAAATGATTCTTATTGATACTTCAAATATAGAAGACATGAAAGATGAGATTAACAATTTAAGTAAAATTGGGTTAGAAATAAAATCTATCGTTAGTTTTGTCGATCCTTATGTCCATATTGCCTCTATGTTATGTGATGAATTTTGTGAAAACTATACATCTTCAACAGCTATTGAAATGATGGAGGATAAAGAGAAGACTAGAAATTTTTTAAAGAACCAGCCTTATACTCCTACATTTTTCCTTCTCAAGCCTAATGAGTCCGTGCCTAACAACTTGAAATTTCCACTCATTGTAAAATCTCCAAAATCAACAGGCTCCAAAGATGTTTTGTTAGCAAATGACTCAAGCGAACTGAATAAACACCTAAGCTACCTACGAAGTAAAAATCCTCGTGAAACACTAATGATTGAAGAATATATCGATGGCCCACAATATTTAGTAGAAGCACTTGTCTATAAGCGACAACCTCATGTCATTGGCATTATTGAACAAGAAATTACTCAAGGTAAACGTTTTATCATAACTGGTTACGGGGTTCTCGTGAAAGTTCCTAAAGAAATTCAAACTGGTCTTGAGGAGGTGCTCCAATCTATTGTTAAAGCGTTTAACATCGAAAATGGGGCACTGCATTTAGAACTCCGTTTAACAAAGAATGGCTGGAAGCTTATCGAGATTAATCCTCGAATTTCAGGGGGGGCAATGAATTCAATGATTTCTGCCGCTTTTGGATTTAATTTAGTGGAAGAAACACTTAAATTATTTTTAGGTGAATGCCCTAATATCAATCCTAGGCATAAAAAGTTCGTCTATACAAAATACGTAATTGTTGAAAGTAAAGGTATTTTAGAAAAAGTTATTGGAAGAAATAGAGCAACGAATTCACCGGGAGTTGTGGAAGTATATGTGAAGCCGAGAAGAGGAACATTTCTGACCCCTCCTTTATCGATGGGACATCGTTATGCCTATGTAATTGCGGAAGGTGCGACATTAGATGAAGCAAAAGATAACGCAATAAATGCCGCAAAAGAAATAAAATTCATTCTAAAAGTGTCATAGATTTAAGATTCATGAAACTGCTCTCATTGTTTAGCTACAAAAAATATCCCGAATAATTGTCCCTTTTCAAAAGGTCAATTACTCGGGCTTTTTTATTTATTCTTTAAATGTTTGCTCTAAAAATTTAACCGTTTCGAACATATTCGTTTTACTAGCACCCTTTACTAAAATGGTGTCGTGAGGTTCTATAACTTTCTCTAAAAGAGCATGCAAGCTTTCCTTATTAATAAAATGATAAATTTTAGAAGGATCCATCCCTATAGCCTTTGCGGCTGCTCCCATTTCCTCCGTTCTAAAGCCATATGTGATGAATAAATCTATGTCTTGCTCATAAATATATTCACCCAATTTACGATATTCCTCTTCTCTCAAATCCCCTAGTTCTCGCATTTGCCCAATAATAGCAACTTTACGTTTCTTTGCTATATTTGTAAGAACATTAATAGCTGCACGTACGCCCTGTGGATGAGAGTGAACCGTATCGTCAATAACCGTAATATCATCTGAACAGTTATAAATCGTTAATCTTCTAGGTGGTTTTTTAAAGTTTAGCCCCGCTTGAATATCTGCTGGACTAAATCCTAAATAATCTGCAACTGCAACCGCATTCAGCGCATTGTAAACATGATGCTCTCCTAAAATGGGGATATACATAGCCATTTCCTGTCCTTGTAGCTTTATTTTAAAGGTCATACCGATATCTTTATATTGAATATCATAAGCATTATAGTCCGCTGTGCCATGAATACCAACTGTTAATACCTTTCCTTTAAATTGCTGTGTCTCTAAATATTTTGAGTTGTCATCGTCCTTATTCAATATTAATAAACCGTTTTGATCCATGCCATGTATTAATTCTGATTTTGCCTTGGCCACGCCTTTAATATCTCCATCAAAGTTGCCTACATGAGCTAAACCTATATTTGTAATAATACTAATATTCGGTTGGATAATACTACAGTGATTCGTTATGATACCTGGGTAGGCCATCCCGTACTCTAACACAACAGCCTCATGCGAATCGTTAATTTCTTCTTTATGTTTTTTCGTATGCTCTGTTGTATTCCAATAATCTTTTGACTCAAAAATATTCCATTTTTCCGATAAAATAGAGGCAAGAAATGCTTTTGATGTCGTTTTTCCAGCACTGCCGGTAATCGCAATAATCGGTAAAGCCCTATTTGTCTTCTGTTGGGTAATTTTACTTTTAACTTCGCTTATAGCCTTATTTGTCGTCTGTTGTGTATTTTCACTTTTAACTTCGCCAATAGCCTTATTTGTCGTCTGTTGTGTATTTTCACTTTTAACTTCGCTTATATCCTTATTTTTCTTCTGTTTCTTAATTTCCCTTTTTATTTGCTTTTGGTTGTTAGCAAGGTACATGGCGTACCTTATCGTATTGATCACCACGTCTAATTCTAAATAAAAGGCAGGAGGGCAACCTGGTCGCCAGTTTACTTCATACATCCAAATTTTCCGATGTTCATCTAAGCCTATATCAATGCCAATTTCATCAATAACTTCTCCAAATTGCACCATCTGAATTTCATCTAAATGTTGAGCTAGCGATAAGGAAAAATGCTCTAACATACGCCGAATATCAAAGGCCTCTTCTTTAAATTCCTGCTCTAGAAAAGGATCTAAATAATTCGTAAATCCACCATTGTTTATATTAGGTATAATAGAGCCATTTGGTGCAATTCGTGGATAAATCGTCGTTATAACCCATTTACCTTCACCGTTTTTTTGAACATGAAGACGAAAATCATAAACTTGACCTGTTTTTGTTGTGGATTGAATATAGGGTTGCACGATAAAGGTGCCTGTAGAAAGCTGCCCTCTAATTATTTCATCTAGCTGTGACTTGGAACAAACAGTCGTTTCAGAATCCTTTTTTACTTCAAAGTTAGTACTTCCTACTTTCGAAATAAAATAAATCCCTTTACCCTTACGGCCATCTGTCGGTTTAAATACGACTTTTCTATAAAAAGCGATAAATTTATGGAATAAATCAATATTTACTACAATTTCAGATGGAATTAAATACTTTTCGAACTCCTTAGCTTCCTTCAGCCGCTTCATTACATTCCACTTATTCCCTATAGAATAGGTTGTAAAAGGGATTTCCTTTTTCAATTTCTCAATAATGTCCTTTGATACGGATAATTTTTCTGGACTCCCTGCATTGTATATAACATCTGGGAAAGGCATCGTTCTTTCATGCCAATCACCATTTTCATATACTTTTCCTCTAATGGAACGATCATCGAAGTTAACACTTTTTGGTGTAAAGTAAAAAAATTGAGCCCCTTCTGTTTTTGCGACAGCTGCAAACGCATAAGACTTAATAACTGTTCGAGGATCTAGACGATGATGTAACATTCCAATAATTGTCATTCATTAATCTCTTCCCTTCATACGATTCTCTCTTTAATAAATTCAGTCATACAACGTGCATATAGACAGATGCTCTAATTTTCATGTTATTTTAATAGGCTGCAAAAAGTTAAAAATTTCATCACCATTTGGGCTCAATGATAAATTTCCCTTTTAACATGTCTGGCTTCAGTAACTGAATCGCAGAAATACTACTTAATTCAATGGATTTTACTGTGGACGTTCGCTCTAACCTGACAACCTCTGCAATTAAATTCGTATCATGCCCTTCATAATCATAAGCACGCAAAAGCGAAACAGTTCCTCGACAAAGTTCTTTATCAATAGCCTCTATACGAAAAAACTCTGTTTCAAACTGCTTTACCGTATCCATTAACCTTAAATGGGTACCGTTTTGTGTAATTAAAAAAAAGGGAATTGTATCACTTCCCACAATTTTCACAAGCAGTTGACCAAAGTATTTAGAATGAAAATCCTTTATCATATCTTGGAGTGCTTTTATGTCGTAGAGCGCTTCACATAGAAAATGGTTTCTTTTATTTTCATTATTCATTTCCCCCAGCCCCTCCCAAGTCTACATGTGCCCATTCGTCCAGGACAGTAAGACTACCTATTTAAGGTTTTAGTGTAAAAGATATAAGTGGGAGTTCTACTGCCCGTAATAGCCTGATTGGTTTATGAACAATCAGCGGGGATAAGAATCTCCCATTTCACTTTATGCAACATCTTCTCTTTATCATATGTAAAGACAATGAATATGACGACTTTTTTGATTTACCTATAAAATTAGTTCTTTATCTTGAAAACTGAGGGAAAATAGTTAACCGAATTTAGATTATGTTAACCTTTCATTTGGAGAATTGATATTTTGAAGTTCATTGCAGAAGGTTTTAAAGCAAGAATAAACGGGCAGTAAGACTCCCTAAACAACAACAAAGAAGTTAGGTCGGAGTTCAACTGCCCGTTAATGCTCGTTTGATGATGAGTAATTATTAATAGTGAACTCCACGTTTCACTTTATTGAACACTTTGTTGGTCCCCCTGGTTTAGCAGAATGACTCCGCCAATAATTAGTGTAATTCCGACTGCTGAGTATAAATTAAACATTTCTCCCCACACAACAATTCCGACAATTACTGTTAAGGCTGTACCTATACCTGACCAAATGGCATATGCAAGGCTTAATGGCAGCGTTTTTAAGCATAAGGACAAAGAATAAAACGAAATCCCATATCCTATGGCTACAGCGATGGATGGACCTATAATTGTAAATGCCTCTGAAAACTTAAGCATCGTAGTTGCAAATACCTCACTGACAATAGATAACGCTAAAAAAAGATAACCCTTCATTTACAAATCCCTCCTTAATGTCCGCTACCCGCAAGGTTAAGGATAACTACACCAACAATAATAAATAGAATACCCATCAGCTTTTTTTTATTAAATAATTCCTTATAAAAGATTACACCGATTAATGCCGTTAGCGCCGTTCCTATTCCTGCCCATATCGCATAGGCAGTGCCAATTGCTAAAGATTGTAATGTTAGAGAAAAGAAATAAAAAGCTGTTCCATAGCCAACCACTACACCAATTGACGGGAATAATCGTTTAAAGCCATTTGTAAGTTTCAGCATCGAGCTTGCAAAAACTTCTGCGATAATTGAAATAAATAAAAAACCTAAAGCACTCATGTATGTTAGTCCTTCCTTGTCATGTGCATTAATTGTTCAAAGACAGCTTCTGTTGCCTTATCGGATAACGGTGCGATATTTAATAGTTTTGAATAATACAATCCATCAATCGTTAACCGAATCAAATGAACAACGGAGGCCTCTAAGCCATCCTGAAACAACTCTTCTAATAAACATTCATAAACGGTTGAGATGGATGAATGGTCATTTTGCAATATTTGAACCGCAATATTTAAAGATGCTCCATTCGCAAGATCTTTTTGAGAAGTTAAAATAAATGCTCTCGACAGCCTTCCTGTCCCTTGCTCAAAACTTGCTAGATGTTCAAAGGATTGTATAACCTCGTTTAAAATCGTTTCAGCAATTGCAGTTTGAAGGGCATCCTTCGTATTAAAATGATACAGTAAACCACCTTTACTAATGTTCGCCCTTTCGGCTATCCTTTCTAAAGTTAAAGTACTTAAATCATTATCCTTTAAAAATTGAATCGCCGTTTGAATAATATGTATTCGTTTTAAATCTGCTTTTGATGACACACAATCCCCCCTTTTCGCCTTGGCGTAATTGCGTCCGGATTTTGAATTGTCCCCAGGCCTGCACGAGGGCCGACACGATGTCGGTCATTTCGTAATGCCACAGGACGTGGCGTTTTTACCGATGCAGGTCAGTTAGCCGTTTTCGCAGGATGCGAAGGTTTTAGGCTAACATCATTTTCTCATTCCTTTAAAAATCCGTGACATCCGCCGGAGGCTTTGTCTTCATTCAGTAGGGGTTTAGAAACCACCCACTGAATAGAAACCTCGTCAGCATTCATCTCGCCACCTTCACAGGTAGGAGTCTTCTACTGACTGAAGAAAAAACCGTCTGGTCGGTCTTTTTTATTTTACAGTTCTTATTTCACATCGTCAATTACCGTAAAAAAAATCGAGACCCGAATAGCATTCACGCTTCGGGTCTCTGTTATTCTTCATCGTCTATATACTCCAAAATATCTCCTGGCTGGCAGTTCAATGCCTTACATATTGCATTCAACGTAGAAAACCGCACAGCTCTAACCTTCCCAGTTTTTAAGTTGGATAGATTGACAATCGACACATCTACTTTTTCTGCTAGCTCACTTAGCTGCATTTTTCGATCAGCAAGCATTCGATCTAATCGAATAATTATCGTCATTTTTTCACTTCCTAAGCTGTTGCATCATATTCATCCTGTAAAAACGCACCATATCGGAATACACGTGCTATCGTCCAAATGACGAAACCACATAATAATAAAGTCCAATTAATTCCGGGGAATTGAAAGCTTATCTCTTTTATCAAACCTGTACCTACTAACAACTCACCTAATTGTATTTGTTCAGTAACTGTATAAGCAATGTACGTGCGAAATGTATCTACTGTCAAGCTTAATACAACTACAGTATAAGCTATCCATTCTATTTTTCTACTATTCTTTTCTGAAAAAATAATTCCTTTACTTAAATTACTCAACAGATTTCTTACTTGAACAACGATGAATAATAATAATCCTATGTAGATTGTAGCAGTCAATAGTAATTTCACGACACTCATTTTCGTATACTGAATATTTTCCATTACCTTATCTGCTAATTCAATTTGAATCCCTTCTAAATGAATGAAAGCTGTTATATTACCTTGTTCTAGAAAATTATTTACACTATTCTCCGGCACAAAAATTACCCCTGCACTAATACGCCTATCATAATAAGTCCAATTATAATTAAAACCATCATGATTGTAAAAATTAAACGTAACCCTTTTGTTAAAAATAGAAATTCTTTACTTTGGATTATTTGTTCCATTCCAAGCATCCCCTCTCTTATTGTTAATTATACATCTCACTATACCCTTTTCAATAATTAATTAATGTTTATCATTAAAAAATTATTGTTTAATTTTAATACCATCACGCATACTGAATTAGGTATACTATGACAAAAGGCAATAGTTACAACTTGAAAGGGATGAAATAGAATTGGAATCTTTACCTACATACAGAATGATCTTACAAATGGATCAAATAGGAATCTCTCAAACTACAATTAACTTTCTAGTTGAGAATATTGAAGACGACTTTGAAAAGTTCCGCAGAAAATATAAATTTTTATCGATTGCGAAAGGATTTTTGAGAAGCTATACCTCCCTTAAAGAGGCGGAATTAAAAGCGGAAGCATCAAAATTAGAACAATTTGGTGAGGAGGAACCTTTAAAGAAACTTGAAGGTGATTGGTACTATGCAGATATTATCAATAAACTACCGATGTATTTAATGTTTGAGGATTTCTATCTGATTAAAAAGCATGCCAATCATGAATATTTTGTACTCAGTAAAGTTAGTGATGAAATTCTCTTAATTGACTACAGCAATTTTGAAAACATAGAACGCATTTATGTAAATTCATCAATAGAGACTTTTTGTCATTCTTTAGCGGCATATAAACGATGCGTCAATAAAATTGTGAAATACTATAATAATTTTCGAGATAAAGACGAAATGAAGTTTAGTGATGAAATACTAGCTATCCCTCATCAATTAAGGACTACATTACGGAAGATTGATCCGTCTATACTTCCTTCTCATTATTGGGAAAAGAAATGTGATGAATGGGAGAAAAAACTAGTGATGCTTGAATCGTCCCATCGCAAAGGATTAGGTCTAAGCGGATGGTAAAATAAGCCCTCTCAATTTACGAGAGGGCTCCAGCCATTTATTTTGGTAATGTAAATGTTTCTTTTTTACCTTTAGAAGTATCCTCTGCTCCTTTATTTCGGATCGGACCCAACTCAATGTCAAAGGCTTTATCTTTCCAAATTTTTTCATACTGCTCTTGATCTAATACGAATACTTGTAAAAGCTCGCCATTTTCACCAGCTTTAATAATGTCATTAGGCTTATAGTTTAATAGCATACCTTCGCTTAATAAATATTGCATGCCACCATTAACTGTTAATTTTGAAGACATAGAAGATAAGCCAATTTCACTAGTAGCTTTATTTTCAAGTTTAAATTTAACTGTTAATAAAGTGACACCGTTTGTGAAATTCGAGAAACGAGGAGCTTCCACCTCATTAGGTGTAAATTTTGTAAACTGATACCCTTCTAAAGTAGCATTTACATCACCTATTTTTTTACTTTCATTGATGTCGCTTTTTTCCTTTAGAATCTTCTTTTCACCCATATTGTCCATTGTTACTTTATCTTGATAAAATGTTGAATTACTTGATACTTTTTTCGTGCCATCTGTATTTAAAGCAAGATTAAATCTTCCTTCAGTACCAATAGTAGTATCATATTTTTCTTTTTCGGCAAGCGGTACTGGAATCATTACTGATACTGTACCCAATTCATTGATTTTTGCTAAATCTGTTTCACCGAATGGATAAGCGATATACCCAGTTACCGCCTCACCCGCTTTTATCAAATAATCCGTTTCGAAGCTTAGTTTTCTCGGTAATTGATCTTCTTCCGGAATCAAATACTTATCATTCGTATAATACTTACTAGCACCCGTAAATGTAACGTCTAAACTAGGCATGTAATAAACATCTTTATCCATATCATTCTTCACTGTATATTTAGCTAAAATGACACCACCGTTATTTTCTTCGTTAAATGGAATATTAAAGTCTGTGTGGAAATCCTTTAACTCTACTACTGAATATGCATCAAGTGAAATTGAAACATTCTCCATTTTATGTACTTGTGATTCATTATTTTCAAAAAGAACTTTAGTTTTCCCTTGTGTTTCCTTCTCCATATAAGAAATTAAGGAAGCGAAGTCAGCTGAACCTTTTGTTGATTCTTGATCTTTTTTAGGTTCTTCCTTTTGGACTTTATCTTTTTCTTGTCCTTTTTCCTCCTGTACTTTCTTTGGTTCATCGTCTTTCTTTGTTTCGTCCCCTTCTTTCCCACAACCACTAAGAATAATTGAAGTCGATAAAATTAGCGAAGACATTAAAAATAAACTTTTTTTCATTTCTTCCTCCAAGTTGTTTCTTTATTGATTTTTTGGCTCAACAGTAAAAACGAATAATAAAAGTTATTTTTTCGAGCCGATACCCATTTTAATCCATATTTAGCTCCAAAACAACTTGCACTGGAAGAAATTGTACTATTGAAGCAACGAACATCCAAATATTGTTTATTGAATAATTCAATCTTATTTTTCAATTACCATTATTTTCATAATTTGAACTTTTTCAAGTTATTTTCTTTGAATAATAATTATCAATGTACTAAAAAGGCTGTATCACTCAAAGTTATTAGGAAATAAGTACAATATACCCAAGAATATAGTTTCATTTCCCTTTTCGAAATTCCTGATAAAACTAGGCTTCTAACGTATAGATTATTGTTATTAAAACGTAAAAAAACAGAATTAATCGACAAAATATAAAGAATTAACTCTGTTAAAAAATATTCAAATTGAATTTTATATACTTATTAAACCATATAGCATTAGTAGCAGACCTAAATAAAACAAACTTGATCCTGTGAAAGGATCTGTAACAAAATCAAAAAACTCCATCCATTTTTCCTTTACAGAATCGGCTTTCATTATCTCCGGTATGTAAATACGAAACGTAATCACTATACAAACAACCCCTGTAATTAAGGATAATACACCCATCATTAAACCACCTTTTTTTGCTTTAAAGTTTTTTAACTTAAACTCAGACCAATAAAGTTTATAATCACTTCTTCAACTAGTTGAATAGCAACAATCTTTTAGAAACAGCCTCAGTTTTTTCTTTAGTATCAAGGTGGATTTCAATTAATTCCTCAGTGAGCAGCATATATGTTGCTATGCAATGTGCATATTCTCCAACAGTTGCATCTCGATTCCACAAACTTGCTGAAAGTGTCTTTTCTTCAAAAACGATCTCTGTTTGCGGAGTTCTTCCTCCGCCATGTTTAACCGTACACGGTCCCTCTATCATTGGTGCATTGCCGGACCATTTAAATGTCCAATCATATAATTGCACAATCGTTAAACTTAAACTAATAACTAATACTGAACTCACTACAAAAATGTGATTAGGAAAATCTAAATTTTCTTTTCTTGTTTTCAATAAATGGATCATATACCCGACCATTGCCAAAGTTAGCCCGCTTGTTACAATAGTCCAAAAAATCATACGCATTCTTTCAATTCTCTTTTCTCTATATATTCGATCATTACTCGGACAGTATCTTCTAAATGTCCAAGCATAATTTTTTAATCAAACTTGGCACCTATTACAAAACTAGTAACATTACGCTTAATTATACTATTTCATTCGACCTTTCTAATAATCCAAAATATGCCATAACCTTATGACAATAATTTTGGTTGGCCACTATCTTTACAAAAACAGCCTAAAACTAATAAAAAGTAGCTAAAAAAAAGATAAATATATCTCTTTTCTAGCTACTTGTGATTTCGTCTTACAACAGTCCTGCTTTTATTAAATATTCACGTGCCACGTCTTCTATGTTTTGGCCATCTACATTTACTCGATAATTCATTTCGCGCATCTCATCATCTGTTATTTGATTTGCCAGCTTATTTAAAGCTGCTTCAATTTCAGGATACTTCTCTAGCGTTTCGTTCCTTAGTAATGGAGCTCCTTGATAAGGTGGAAATAGTTGCTGATCGTCTTCCAAAACTTTCAGATGATATTGACGTATTTCACTATCCGTTGAATAAGCATCTAATAAGTCTATATTACCTGATTCGATTGCCTGATATCTAAGCTTTGGCTCCATAGTCGTTATGTTTGAAAGTGAAATACCATAATTTTTTTGAATGCCCAAATAACCATCTTCTCGATCATTAAATTCCAATGTGAAACCGGCTTTTATCTTTTCTTGAATAGGTTTAATGTCAGAAATTGTTTGCAAATGATAGGTTTCAGCCATTTGCTTTGATACTGCCAATGCATACGTATTGTTATATTTCATCGGACTAAGCATCACCATATCAAACTTATTCATCATTCCTTCTTGCGCCTGATGATAAACATCCTCTTGATTATTATTGATAGCTTCCTCTTTTAAAAACTCTGAAATTGCCGTTCCAGTAAATTCTGGATAGATATCAATGCTACCAGATTTAAGAGCATTAAATACAAAGGAAGTCTTACCAAGCCCAGGTTTTAATTGCACCTTTAAATCTGTTTCATGTTCGATTAGCATTTTATACATATTAATTAGAATCTCTGGCTCAGCGCCAAGCTTCCCTGCAATGATAATCTCTTCTTTCTCTTTGAGGTTTAGTAGTGGGAAGACAATCATTACTAATGCCACAACACTAATCATACTCAATGCTGAAATTGTTTTTTTAAACGACAGTGATTCTAGCTTTTTCAGTAAGAAGTCGAACACTAATGCTAAAATCGCGGCAGGAACAGCCCCTAAAATAATTAGAGCTGTATTGTTTCTGTCAATACCAAGCAAAATGATATCTCCTAATCCTCCAGCTCCGATTAATGCTGCTAATGTTGCTGTTCCAACGATTAATACCATAGCTGTTCTAATCCCTGCCATGATAACCGGCATAGCAAGAGGCAACTCTACTTTCACTAATCGCTTTCGCGTATTCATCCCCATAGCCATCGCTGCCTCTTTTAAAGATGGATCTACTTCGTTGATCCCCGTAAACGTATTACGTAAAATCGGAAGAAGTGCATAAACAACTAAGGCAATAATTGCTGGTACCTTTCCGATGCCAAACAACGGAATCAATAACCCTAATAACGCTAATGAAGGAATCGTTTGTAAAACTGCACTAATACCAATAATACTCTCCGCTATTTTCTTTTTATTCGTTAAATAGATCCCTAGAGGAATAGCAATCAACACGGCAAAGAATAGCGCAATGAAGGAAATTTGAATATGCTCTAATAAAGATGCCAATAGCTGGCCTTTTCGTTCGCTCAACACCTCAAAAAAATTAGCCATTTAAAGTACCTCTTTCTAAGGAATCCTGTGCTAAATATTGAAGCATGGATGCTCTTGTGACAACACCTATCATTTCCCCTTTTTCTTCTACACCCAAACATTCATAATGAGCTAATTTCTGAAGAATGGTCTGTAAAGAATCATTGAAGGAAATGGTGTTCTCTTGATTTCTTTGAATATTCTCAACTGCAATAGGTTCAATTACATTTTGGATATTGAAAGTATTCTCCCCATACTCTTCTACCCCAATAAATTCTCGAACAAAATCATTAACAGGATTTTGTATGATTTCTTGTGGAGTACCAATCTGCACAATCTCCCCATCCTTCATTACGCATATTCGATCACCTAGTTTTAAGGCTTCTTGCATATCATGCGAAACAAAGACGATCGTTTTTTGTATTGTTTGCTGAAGCTCAAGAAGATCATCCTGTAATTTTGTGCGGCTAATCGGATCTAAAGCACTAAAAGGCTCATCCATTAAAATGATTTCGGGATCCGCTGCTAATGCACGAACAACACCGACCCTTTGCTGCTCACCACCAGAAAGCTCTGTTGGTTTGCGCTGACTATATTTATCTGGTTCAAGTCCAACCATATCTAATAACTCATGAACTCGTTGCTGGATTTGCGGTTTACTCCATTTTTTCAATTCAGGCACAACAGCTATATTTTCTTCAATCGTCATATGAGGAAAAAGCGCAATTTGTTGAAGGACATAGCCGATATTCCATCGCAATTCATGAATGTTGTAATCACTTATTCTTTTACCATTAATTCGAATAGTTCCTTCTGTTAAATGAATTAAACGATTAATCATTTTTAATATTGTTGTTTTTCCACAGCCACTAGGTCCAATAAGAACAAAAAATTCTCCCTTTTTGATCTCTAAATGAATAGCTTTCACTGCGACTTGGTCATTTGCATATTTTTTTGTAACATTTTCAAATGCTATCATTGTATAAGCTCCTTTTCAGCGTCACTACCTGTTAAACGAATACCCTCAGTTGTTACATCAATTTTAATCGCCATTAAAAAATTGCTACGTAGACCCACTTGTTACAACGATGGAGTTGATTTCCGTTCCGACTAGGCGCTTTCCTAGGGCCCAGCTTCACTCCAATCAGCTAATCCACTTTGCAAGAATTCCTTGATTTTTTTGAGAACACACATTGTCTATTTACTTAATGTTTTAATATAGAAATAAACTACTATTATAGTCTTCTTCATTTCATATACGTTAAGCATAGTAGGTCTAGAACTAACACTTTTTTAAGATACAACGTGTTCCTATATATATTTCACTATCTAAAGTCATTTCAAACTTAATTTTTTGTTTTATATCAAAACGTTAGTCATCTTGACGCTTTACTCTATTTGTCTCATAATTTTCATAGAAAATCGTATACTGTTTTTGAGTACGTATAACTACTATTCAATCTCCTTTCATTTCTAAAAAGTGCTGGAAATTAAGGAACTAAATGAAGGGTTTTATCGTTCTATGAATGATATACTCTATAAAACAAAACATGACTTTATTTCTATTAATGACTCTGGAATAATTAGAAATATATGAACCTCGTTATTGAAAAGAAAGGAGGAAGGGAGATGTTGTAATCTATCAACATCAATGAACAATGAAATACGTAATTAATTTTTTCAAAGGACTTATGATTACTATTATTGTTATTTGTATTTCGTTTTTTATGGTGACGCAACTTTTCAATACGCATGAAACTGAAGAGCCTGTAGTTGTAGATAATCGTCCTAGTGTAGAAGAGTTTATTGGTTCAATTGCTGAAATTGCACGGAAACTCGGTGCCGAAAATGACTTGTATGCATCGATTATCATTGCGCAAGCCGTTTTAGAAAGTGAGCATGGACAAAGTGGTCTTGGATCTGCTCCAAATAATAATTTATTTGGTATGAAAGGTAGTTATCAAAATGACTCCGTGACATTTGAAACATCTGAGGATGACGGGAAAGGTAATATGACTACGGTGATGGCTCAATTCCGCAAATATCCTTCCTATGAGGCATCTTTACAAGATTATGTAAAATTAATGCGTAATGGGGTTTCTTGGGACAAAAATTTCTATGCAGGCATTTTTAAAAGCAATGCGAAGTCCTACACAGATGCTACGAAGTTTTTAACAGGCTCCTACGCAACAGATTCACGATACAATGAAAAACTGAATGCACTAATAGCAAAGTATGATTTACAACAGTATGACAGCCCTGTCAAAGATAAAAAGACAATTACCGTAACTGATGGTGACTCGCTTATGCATATTGCAGAAGCTCATAATGTTAAAGTTACGTCCATCAAACAATGGAATCAGCTTCGATCTGATACACTTGAGGCTGGTCAGCAATTAAATATTTATAAATATTAATAATAAATCTCCATGTAATTTTTTTTCATGGAGATTTTTTCTTTCTTTTAAAGTCTATTATTATTAACTTATTAATCTGTAAATCACAGTTTCTATGTCAAAAACACGCTTGTTTAAAGCGTAAGTTCTATCTTCTACTTGCTGAGCAATTTTTTCAGTAAACTCACCTAAATGTTCGACAATATTTTTCTGAAGCTCTGCTTGTCCAATTTTAAGTTCATGCACATCACTCTTTAGTTCACGCACATCATTTTCAATTTTATCTAAGCGTTGTTCAATGTCGTCAATACGTTTGTTCATTACATCTAGTTGTTGGTCAATTCCGTCTAATCGTTGATCCATTCCGTCTAACCGATAGTCAATTCTGTCTAGTCGTTTATGAACCGGCGTCAATTCTTCTTTTAAAACGGAACGTAGTACCTCTTTTAACTCTAGATTCAATTCATAACCTCCGATCATTCAAATTTTGATTTCATTATAGCATAATGCAAATAGGTTATCTCTATCAATAATTTCCCGATTCTTATCAAAAATTGAAAAAGAGAAGCCAAATCAAGCTTCTCTAAATCTTTTATTTAAATAAGCTCCCAATAGCAGTAATAGAATTTGCCAAATCACTCCGATAGTGCTGATGCTGCTCGTCAAGACTATTAATATTAACCTCATTCCCGCCTAGCGAAGAATGTACATAAAGAAGCTCCCCTATATATAAAGCCATATGACCTGGGAAGTATATTAAGTCTCCCTTTTGTATGTTCCCTAAAGATATTTCCTTGATAGGAAAACCTTCAACAATTTTGGCATCGCGATATATATATACACCATTTAGCATATACGCCATTGAACATAAACCTGAGCAATCAATACCAAGTGGTGATTTCCCTCCCCAGCGATAGGGTGCTGCTAAATAGCTAAGCGCTGTTTGGACCACATTTTCTCGTATTTGTTGCTCAGATAAGCTGTTTTCTGGAATTTTTTCTTGTAACCATTGCCTACGTACATAACCAGTCTCCCCCGACACTAATTGCACTACTGCCCATTCAGGATCTAACCCGTCAATAGTAATCGAACAGATGATTGAACCTTTAACGAGCGTTATCATTTTCGCACTTTGAATTCGAGGCTGCTGCAAAACATCGGCGAAGCTTTGGTTAATAAAATGGTTTGCTTCTTGTCGCCAAGTATCTGTTTTTGTTTTATCAACTATTAAGTTAGCTTTTTGGCAATAGCCTTCATAGCGACAAGCGGTTTGTATGCGTGCCCAGTTCTCATCTATGTCTTCTATAATTTTTACCGACATCCCATATAGTACCTCATCCACTAATTCTGAGGATTCATCTGGCTTTGCGTGTAAATTTGCGATCATGGACGTCACAATGGCATTCATTCTATCCGCTCCTTCCGCTTCACCAAGTATTCGTAAACAACTTTGGAAATACGACCGATTAGCTGCCTCGCATAATCATTATTCGTAACCTCTGTTACGAAAACACCTATGAGATAATCCCCCGATCTACTGTACACAATCCCTGCATCATGATCTACCGTTTCAAGACCACCTGTTTTATGAGCAAGTTTCACATCATCTACTAAATAACGACTTAATGATTCGTGTATTCGTTGGCGACTTAAAATATCGATTGTTAGCTCACTAAATGCTAATGATAACAAGTCCTTACGATAAATTCGTGAAAATAATAGTGCCATATCACTTGCCGACGTTGTATTATCAAAGCCTTTTGCAAGCTTTTCAAAATCCATCATCTTCCGTTGAATGATTGTTTGCTTAAGCCCTATTTGACGAAAATAATGATTGAGTGCATCCATCCCTAGAAAATCGATTAATACATTTGTTGCTGTATTATCACTCGTAATAATCATCCATACTAAAAGCTCATAGATGGTACTTTGCTCTAGACGCTGCTCACTAATAACACTAAAATCAACCCACTCTTCTGGCGCTATCTCAATCTCTTGCTCTAAAGAATGGTTGTTACTTTCTAAATAGTTCAGAACAGCAAGCAGTATAGGCACCTTTATTAAGCTAGCACTTGAAAATGTGTCTTCTAGCTTTTCACTAATGAAAAATTGCTCAGTCTTACAATCTTTCACAAACATATGCACATTATAGGGAGCATTTTGAAGAATCTCTGTTATCGTTTGCTTCATATTTCACCTACTCTATCACTTTTATCATCTGATTCTCCGTATCCATTGTGATCGTACGACCTAGTGGCAGTGACATCGTTGGTAAGATGTGGCCACAAGTAATGTCCTTAATGATGGGTTTATGGAATGGACCTAAAATTTCTTGGAAAATGGTTTGTAGGGATAGGCTATGCTCTGGATGTTTTGGATTTTCAGGACCACAATTTGTCCAAGCTCCTAGTAAAATACCTGCCACCTCATCTAGTTTGCCTGCTAATTTTAGCTGCGTAAGCATCCGATCAACACGTTGCTGACTCTCGTCTACATCCTCTAAAAATAATATTTTGCCCTTTGTATCAATTTCATAAGGAGTTCCAAGAGATGCGGTAACTAATGTTAAGTTCCCACCAATAAGCTGTCCTGTTGCTTTTCCAGCTACAATCGTTGTCATTGTACGTCCAGGTGGATTTTCAAGGCAGTAGTCCGTCCGTTCTGTTGCTGTCACACTTTGGATAAAGGAATTCCATGTATATGGATCCATCTCTAGCCGAATAAATTCTGTAGATGGCATTGGTGTATGATACGTGACAAAGCCACATGTTTGGTTAAAAGCGATATGTAATGCTGTCACATCGCTATAGCCAGCAAATACTTTTGGGTTTGCCTTGATCATATCGAAATCTAAAAACGGTAAAATTTTCGTCGCTCCGTAACCTCCACGTATGCAGAAGATGCCATCAATATTTGGATCTCTAAACATTTGATTAACTTCAGAGGCTCTTAGCTCATCAGAGCCTGCTAAGTAGCCATGCCTAGCCCGACACGTTTCCCCAGCAACTACCTTAAAACCTAGTTTTTCAATACTTTTAACTGCGGGGAGAAATTTTTCTGGTGGGGTTGCACCTGAAGCACTTATCAAACCAATAGTGTCACCTTTTTTCAATGCCTTTGGACGAATCATTTGCTTACCTCCATCTTTAGTGAAGTACGGTATCTTTCCAATTCCTCTTCATTGGCCAATACAAAATGACCTTCCTCTATTTCGAAAAATGACGGTGGCTGAATGTCATAGCGGTGCTGTGACGGATCATAGATTTCTACGACTTTATCACGCTCCTTATAAGGATTTGGTTCAGGTACTGCCGATAATAATGCCCTTGTATATGGATGAATTGGATTAGTAAACAGCTTTTCTGTCTCTGCTAGCTCAACAATTTTACCTTTATAAATTACTGCAGTTCGGTCTGTAATAAATCGGACTACCGATAAGTCATGCGCAATGAATAAATAGGTTAAATCATTTTGCTGCTGTAAGTTTGCTAGTAAATTTAATACTTGTGCACGAATGGATACATCTAAAGCTGAAATTGGTTCGTCTGCAATAATAAACTCTGGCTCCATTACTAGTGCACGTGCAATTCCGATACGCTGACGCTGCCCTCCTGAAAATTCATGTGGGAAACGACTAGAAAACTCCGGTAATAATCCAACATTTAATAATGCATTGCGTACCTTCTGTTGACGATCGGCTTCATTTTTGATGTTTTTTGTATTAATAAGTCCCTCGGAAATAATATAGTCTACCTTTGCTCGTTCATTTAGCGATGCCATAGGATCTTGAAAAATCATTTGGATTTTCTGTGTAATTTCTCGATCCCACTCTTTTGATATTTTGCCATTTAGCTTCTTACCGTGATACAGTATTTGTCCTTCGCTGACTTCATTGATCCGCATAATCGCTCGACCGATTGTTGTTTTTCCTGAGCCTGATTCACCTACTAAACCGAACGTTTCACCTTTAAAAATATCGAAGCTGACATCATCAATAGCTATAAATTTATTTTTGCCTTTACCAAAAACGACCTTTAAATTTTTCACCTCAACTAACACGTCTTTATGACTCATGCGCGTATCGTCTCCCTTCTGCGAAAAATTCTTGTAATGCTTCAGGTGGCTCTACTTTCGGAGCAAGTGGATCCAATAGCCATGTACGTGCATAATGTGTGTCACTCACCTGAAAAAATGGAGGACGTTCCACAAAATCAATCTTTAACGCATATTGATTGCGAGGCGCAAAGGCATCTCCTTTAATTTCTTGAAAAAGATTCGGTGGAGTACCCTTGATGGAATAAAGCTGCTGCCCTTTTGAGCCTAGTTGCGGCAATGAAGAAATAAGCGCCCAAGTATAAGGATGCTTGCCGTTAAAGAAAATTTCATGCGTCTTGCCCACCTCAACGATATCACCTGCGTACATCACTGCAATTCGGTCGGCAACTTTCGCGACAACGCCTAAATCATGGGTTATATAAACGGTTGTTAGTCCATATTTTTGTTGGAGATTTTTTAGCAGCTGTAAAATTTGTGCTTGGATTGTTACATCTAATGCAGTTGTTGGTTCATCACAAATTAATATTTTGGGCTTACATGCTAGCGCAATCGCTATTACGATTCGTTGACGCATACCACCGGAAAATTCGTGAGGATATTGCTTATAGCGCTTTTCCACATCATATATGCCTACATCTTTTAACAATTTTAAGGTTTCTTCGTATGCGGCTTTCCCCTTTAAGCTTTGATGTAGATGAACGCATTCCTCGATTTGCTTACCGATCGTTTTAAGCGGATTTAATGATGTCATTGGATCCTGTGTCACCATTGCCACTTCTTTTCCACGAATGCTTAGCCACTCCCGCTCGGTTCTAAACTGTGCTAAATCCTGATTATTGTAGAGGATCTGCCCCTGATCAATGTGGCCATTTTTATCGAGCAAGCCCATAATTGATTTCATGAGAACGGATTTTCCTGAACCTGATTCGCCAACGATTGCAAGGCTTTCACCTTTGTATAAATCAAGGGAAATATTGCGAATAGCCATTAGCACTCTGCCACGAAGTGTAAATTTAATGACAAGGTTTTGAATGGTTAAAATAGGTGAATTAGTTTGTGTCACTTCCATCATCCCCCTTTATACGTGATTTTTCGGATCTGCTGCATCTGCAAATGAATTCCCTATAATATAAAATGCAATCGTAATGATACTTAATACAATACTTGGGAAAATGAGCTGATATCTTAATTCTGGAGACATCATGAGCACTCGGCCTTCATTGATTAAATTTCCTAAAGATGGTTCACTAATCGGTAGCCCTAATCCGATGTATGTTAAAAAAACTTCCGAGCCTATTGCAAATGGAATAGCTAAACTCATTCGTAGCATAATGACAGAAATAAGATAGGGTAATAGATTTTTCACAATAATTCGGTAATCAGGTGTTCCTAAACATTTTGACGCTAAGTTATATTCACGATCTCGTAAAATAACAATTTGATTGCGTATAAACCTCGCCATTTCTACCCAGCCGGTAATACACATAGCAATGATGATGGTTGAAATACTCGGTCGCAAAATATAGGACATTAAAATAAGTACGATAGTCGTCGGTATATTATCAACGACGTTGTAAAGCTGCGTAATAGGTAGCTCTAATTTACGCGAAAAACCCCAAAGCGTACCAATCGTAATACCTACGATAGCCTCTACTAAAGCAACGACACAGCCAATAAATAGCGAGGTCCTTGTCCCTGCCCAAATACGTGACCATAAATCCTGGCCAATGGAGTTTGTTCCAAACCAAAATTCAGTGCCTGGCGCAATATTACGTGCTTGGAGACCTGTTTGCTCATCAAGATATATTTCAGTCGGTGATTTTTGCGCTGGTAAATACGGCTGTAAAATCGTAAAGGTTACGATAATAAGCACGCCAACTAATAAAAAAACAGCGATGCGGTTTTTCAAAAAGGATTTCCAAGTTGAACGCCAATAAGAGTAATTAGAGTAGGCTGTTTCTTCAGCTTGACGGTCATCTACTTCCGCAAACTCGAACAATGTTTCACGTGATTTGTTTGAAATATTGTTTATTTCTTCTGAATACATTCCCATTAACGTACACTCTCCCCTTTCCCTAATTTAATCCGCGGATCTACAAGGGCCATAGCGATATCCCCTAAAATGAGTCCGATAATGCCAAGTGAAGAGAAAACAAGCACTAAGCCCTGTACAACCGTATTATCTTGTCGCTGTATAGCATCTACGAGTAAGCCCCCCATCCCAGGAATGGAATATAAAGATTCAATGTAGATAGAGCCTGTAATCGTAAAAAGAATAGTTGCGGGTAAATATTGTGCCATCGGAATAAAGGCATTTCGTAGTACATGTTTAAACATTAATGTACGTTCTTTAACACCTTTCGCCTTCGCTAGCTTAATATAATCCTTGTTTAGTTCATCCACCATATAACGTCGCATCCACATCGCATAGGAAGCAGTCGGCGCTAGTGCCATTGAAGTAAGAGGTAATATCCAAGTAATGGGCTGATACTCATCAAAAAGCATTGGCAAATGTAAAAATTCTGTAATATACATTTGAATGACTAAATAATAAACGGCGGCTGGCACTGCAACAACAATGACAATATAGCCAGTACCCAAACGGTCCAGCCAGCGTCCCTTCATCTGGGCCATCAATATTCCGAGCGGAACCCCTACTAAAAGAGAGAGTGCAACCGCACCTAAACCGAATAGCAAGGAATACATGATCTTATCTGCAATAATCGTGACGACTGGTACATCTGTCCGATATGTAACCGATTTACCTAAATCACCTTGAAACAAATTCGTGTAAAAATTCCCCAATTGTACAAGTAATGGGTCCCGTAAACCTAAATTCGTTAAATAGATCTCTTGTTGAGCAGGTGACATTTTATCCGCTGCTGCGCCTAAATAACCTTCTTCAGGCATTAAACGAAGTAATGAAAAAACAATCGTAATAATAATAAACAGTGTTAA
Organism: Lysinibacillus sp. NPDC093692; assembly: GCF_050280125.1. Taxonomy (NCBI): domain Bacteria; kingdom Bacillati; phylum Bacillota; class Bacilli; order Caryophanales; family Bacillaceae; genus Lysinibacillus; species Lysinibacillus sp. NPDC093692. The sequence goes on along the minus strand of NZ_JBNNUW010000019.1, from coordinate 64,054 downwards.
AACTGATTGTAATAAACGTTTACCTATATACCCCAGCATCACTTCATCCTCCTTTTTCAGAAAGACTAAAGGAGATCCCGACTTTTCTATTTCGGTATCTCCTTCATCAATACTCACTACTTTTGAATATTTATCTTGAATGGAGCCATCATGTTTTTCCAACATGAACTACCCTACCCTAATGATCGATTGATTCAACTAACAATTATCGGGATAGGTTTTTAAATAATTGAATTTTCAATTATTTCGCCGCATTAGCTAACGCATCCGCTCTTTCTTGCTCCCACTTCGCTAAAGCTTCTTTAAACTCCTCGTTACTCATTGGTTTTTCTAAAACTCGCTGACCTTTAAATTTCTCGGCAGTCACACCAAATGGGGAATATTGAGCCTCGAATGGATTTAATTTAGAAGCAACATAGCCACTTCCTCCTACTGAATAAGGAATGACAAATGCCTCATCAATTAAGAACGCTTCCGCTTTCGCAAACAGCTCGTAACGTTTTGCTGTATCGATCGTCGCTTTTGCTTCGTCCACTAAGTTTTGATATTTTGTTTTTCCGTTTGCTTCTGTATAACCTTCAGCTAGCTCCGGTTTATTATAAGTGCCGTCTGCAGTGAATGGATCTGTATACGTTGATGGATCAGCATAGTCTGGACCCCAGTTAGCTTCAAGGAATGCAAATTTACCAGGTTTACGAACCTCTGCTAAAAAGCCTGTCGATGGTCCGGCCTCTACAATAACGTCTACATAATCAGTACCTAATAATTTTTCAATCTGCTGTTCAACGACTTGTGAACGATTTGCCCAATCTGGACTACCAGAGTTATAAGGCATTAACACTTTTACAGGGAAAGTTACGTTCCCTTCTAGCGCTTTTTTCGCTTTTTCTTTATATTCCAATGCCTTTTCTTTATTAAAGGAGTCATTGTTTGCTAGATTAGCTAATGGTTCTAATTGTGTATAGTCAGCTCCCTCTACGTTGACAAAGTTTTTAGGCGTAATTGTGTTGCTCAGTAAATCTTTTGGATTATAAGGTTCTAACGTTAGCATCGCAGATTCGCGGTCAAGCGCATGGAACAATGATTTTCGGAAATCTTTATTATTGACCGCTTTCTTCCAATTTTCAGGCTCGTATTCTGCATCAAACTGCGGATTAAAATTTAATGCAAAGAAGTACGTATAGAAGTTATTCTGTGTTTGACGGATTTGTGTTTTTTTCTTTTCGTCTTTAAACCACTCATCAATAATAGAAGTTGGAATACTCGCTGAATCGATTTCTCCTCGTAAAAATAATTCTGGTGCTACTGTAGCCGCTTCTTTATTGTATTTATAGCGAATACGATCAATCAGTACATTGTCTTTATCCCAATACTTATCATTTTTCACAAGTACTCGCTCATTTTGCGGTTCAAATTTATCTAAAATAAACGATCCGTTATAAAGGAAATTTTCACGAGTTGTACCAAAACTATCACCTTTTTCTTCTATAAACTTACCGTTAACTGGGAAGAAGCAGACATAGTTCAACATAGACAGGAAATAAGGTGTAGGCGTTTCTAAAGTATATTCCACTGTTTGCTTATCTATCGCCTTAATGCCTACCTTCGTAAAGTCAGTCATATCCCCGTTATAGAAGGCCTCCCCATTTTTCACGACCGTTGCAATCCAAGCTGTCGATGATTCATTTTTTGCATCAAGTACATAATGCAAGCCATCTACGAAATCTTGAGCAACAACATCCGTATACTCTTTACCGTCATGTGTAACCCATTTTGCATCGTCACGAAGCTTGAACGTCCAAACAGTAGCATCGTCATTTGATGACCATTCTTTCGCTAAGCCCGGTTGCACAACACCATACTTATCATACTCAATTAATCCATCCACTAAGTTCGCTGCTACAGCAAACTCATTCGTTTCAGAGGTCTTTAAGTAATTTAGCGTCTTTATTTCCCCAGAATAAACAACCCGATACTCTGATTTTTTTTCACTTGAAGAATCGTCACTACAGGCTGCACAAAGCATTACAACTAGACACGCGAAAAGCAACCAATACCTTTTCATCATAAGCATCCCCCTAGCAATCTTTTTATCTCGCATAAACGGGTAGCGATTTATATGTACCGTAAGCGAAATCGTCAAGTACAAGACTCCCACTTCAAGATATATAAGTGGGGAGGTTAACTACCCGTAAAAGCCCGTTTTGTTCATCAGTGGAGGGTGAAACACTTCCACTGATGAAGCTACATTGAAAATCCTACCCCAACCGCATCCGTCATCCTAATTCGATCATTTTCAAATATTGGACCCCCGGCAATAGGATCTTTCACACATAAACTAGGTCCATCTAAATCTATCATCGTGATATTTTTCTGTGATGCGGCAAAATGTGCAGCAGCACTTACGCTAATTTTTGTCTCTAGCATACAGCCAATCATGCATGGTATGTCGTTTGCCTCCGCAATGTGGCAAATTTTCTGTGCTTGATATATGCCTCCCGTTTTCATGAGCTTAATATTAATCAAATCGGCAGCTCGCTTTTCAATAATTGTATAGGCATCTTTTGCAGAGAAAACACTTTCATCCGCCAAAATGTTCGTCAATGTATTAGCCGTCACGAATTGCATTCCTACTAGATCGTGGCAATGAACAGGCTGCTCAACCAATTCAACATTCGTCCCTGCATCTTCAAGTGCGCCAATAATTTGTACAGCCTGCTTCGGTGTCCAGCCCTGATTCGCGTCCACTCGTAATGTTATGGCGTGTCCAACTGCATCACGAATAGCAATAACCCGCTTTACATCACCTTCTGGATCTTTCCCCACCTTGATTTTTAAAATTTGAAAACCTCGCTGAACAGCAGCTATACTGTCCTTCACCATTTCTTCAGAATCATTTACACTTATCGTAATATCTGTAATTAATTCTTTCCGGTAGCCCCCTAGTAATTTATACAGCGGTGTATGATAGTGTTTCGCCAATAAATCATAAATCGCCATATCTACGGCAGCTTTCGCACTGGTGTTTTGATAAATACTGCTGTCTATTCGCTCCATAATTGCTGTCAATTCTTCAATATCCATCCCGATAATGGCTGGCTTGATATACTCCTCTATAGCGTGCGAAATGGACCCTAGTGTTTCACCAGTAATGGCTGCAGTTGGTGCAGCTTCACCGATGCCTATTTGCCCATCATCAGTGTGAACATAGACGGCAATATTGTGAATGCTGTGCACTGTTCTTAAAGCTGTTTTAAACGGTGTTATAAGCGGTGCTTTAACTTTCCCTACGATAATATTTTTTATTTTCATCCATTCACCTACCTTTACGTTGCTTATGTTAAGAATTGTAATATTCGAAGCACCTCATAAAAATTATCCGTTACGAATTCCACTGTATTATGTGGTTTAAACGTAGCATTCGGATAGAACGAGTTTCGATATGCACGCGTATGATCACGATAAATGATTTCCACTACAAAGCGCTCCGGTAATGGTACTTTCAAATCTTCCCGAGGAACTTTCATTGAGTCCTCAACAAGTCGTTTCGTTTCTTTAATCGTCAGCTGCGGGCTGACACTAATAGTCGCATTTCCGATCCCTTCTTTTGTAGCAAATGTGAGGATATGATTATTGATTGATTGAATTTCCTCTGTTAACCCCACATCTCCACTAACAAATGAAACAGGAACACCATGTAAAGCAGCCGCGTACGTATTAATTAAAAATTCACTCGCATACTCCCCATTAATTTTTACATCCGCAAAAACACAAAGCGTATGTGCCAAAGGATTACGCGCACTTCCCCCTTTACTGTGGTACCCAATAAAAATCGCGCGATCAAAGCTCTTTTCAAGTCCTGCAACCATACACATCGGGTCATACGTCCAACCTCGTATAATCTTGCAATTTACTGGTAAATTAGAAATATCAAGATTACGTGCCGAATCATGGGCATCCTTTAGTAATATTTCAGTTGCTCCACCACGAATAGCCCCCTCTATAGCGGCTTCCACTTCCCTTGTCATTTGCTTTTGGAAAAACTGATAATCTGGCGCGTTTAGCTCCGTCTCACTCCAAGCTGTTGTACCAGTAATCCCTTCAATATCTGCACTAATATAGACCTTCATAGAAATCGAAACTCCTTTACTTTATTGTCTTGGATCATTGCTTCCACAGCTCCATAGCTAGCTTCTTTTGCACCAACACGTCTTGCCCATGAAACATTGTTAAGATCGTAATGCCACCATTCCTCTGAATAATTCGTAAACCCAACCATGGTCATACAGTTATACAGAAGACGTCGATGAACACATGCTTCCCAATCTTCCTTTGGATGTTGTTCAAAATAGCGTGTTGCAGACTTTTCACTGATTTCATCAAATGCTGAACCTAAATTTAACGCATTCCCCTCTAAATCTCCTAGTGTTAGATCAATCGCTCCACCTGTTAAATGCGGAACAAGATGAGCTTGATCAATGCTTGGAAACGCAACATACTTACGCGTTTCTTTTACAACCTTTTGCTCAGAAAAATGGGGAAAAAGCTGGGCTATTTGCTTTGAAAAATTCGCAAACAAAAATTGCTGCACTTGGAATGGACGATAGCCATCATATAAGATCAGACTAAAATTTTCAGGTAATAATAATAACGCTTCTATTAATCGGTCATATACACCTTGACGTAAATAAAAAGCTTGTAAACTATTTGGTATTTTTTGATGATAGTACATTGGCTCAATAAAAATTCTTGAATGTTCTTCTCCAATTCGAATGATTGGCTCGCCATTTTCACAAATTGCTGGTGTTGATTCCCTCATTGAAGTTTTATTTACCTCAATGGGTTGAAGGATGGGGTCATGTATAGTTCACACCTCCAATTTCAGGTTTCGATAAAATTTTTAGATAATTCAGTTTTATCGAATGTATCACACCTTAAATTTATTGACTAGATAAAAAAAGAAATCTTACAGAGTTATAGCTATTCTCTGCTTTTTTAACAAGATGCGCCAAATCATTGATGCGAGCAGTCGAAAGGTGATGTTTTATCACCTTTTTAGGGATTTTATTCGTGGATAGGGTAGAAGATTACCGAAATATAATAAAAAATGACCAATTTAAGCCTCTTCAAGGATTTCTCAACCATAACGTGAGGTTGATTTCGTTCTAACTGGGCGCTTTCCTGGGGGCATGCAATGGAACGGAAATTAGCTTATATAAATGGCATACGTTTTATGAAATGACATCCACCTGTTGTGATGAGCCTTAGTAATTAGTTATAAAAAAACCTCCATTTTGATATTAATCAAAACGGAGGTAAACTCTTCTAATTATTTCGAAATTACTAAACGGTCTAATGGCCAAGTAAATAGTATTTTTATTAATATTTCGCGCACTAAAGATGAAGTTTCATATACAGAAGAACGAATATGACATTGAATAGTTTTATTATCAAAGTTAAACCAGAACCATCTTGCTGGATATTTAGTTTCTTGAACTCCGTAATATACTTCAATTTTTCTATTTTCATATGATATCTTCAATAATCTAAATCTCCATTTTTGACGAATTCCGATATTTCTCCCTACAGTTTTTGGTAAGTCTTGTTCAAGAGATTGCGGCGCTATTGAAATCCAACATCCATCTGTAAGATTTTCCTTCTGTCGATAAAGTAATTGGACTTCATTTATTTCTTTACCAATTCCAATCGAATCTAACTTATAATCTAATAATGTCTCGGAGAAAGAATTCATTCTTTCTGAAGTAAACCATTCTACTCTCGTTACTTCATCTTCCCCCCATTTCCCTCGATCATATCTAGCTGTATAACTTACAGTAGCAAAAAATTTTTTTGATAAATCACGGTTTATTTCCATTAAATTCGCAAGAAATTCTAGTAACTCTTCGTCAGTGGCATCACCTTCAAAAACGGATATCTCTATCGTTGTAAATCCTACAGAATAGCTTAAAGCCTTGTTATTTTTATAATCAATTCCAATAAAGCCTACTCTATTATTAATGATAAAAGGATTACCCTGTTTTACCAAATTTGTATCAGCATAAATAAAAGGGAAAGCCCAATCATAAAAAAATTGTTTTACTCGAATAAGTCCATTTTGAAGTTTTGCGTAGAAGTAAATAGAACTGCGATTGTCTTTTGTTTCCGGACGCAATGAAAAATTATAGATTTTTTGCAGTTGTTTCTCATTTGGTAGCAAAGGGCTGAAATTAATATGTTCCACTTGTTCATCTAACGGCATTCCATCATTCATAAAGCTAGAATTGATAAGCTTCAACTTTATGTCCATGTCGACCAATTGTAGTCTGTGCCTGTGATAGTGAATTTAAAATGGCTTCCTCTGTTGCTTCTGTAGCAGCTGCAAATAATTGATTCATAATAGGATGATCCTCACGTAGTTGTGTACGTGTTTCGACGAGCTGATCTGATAGATGAGCGATATGATGGGCTGTTGTAAAGCCAATAACTATATCTCCGCTACCATGTGAAAAATGACTGCCTGTACGCCCTAATCCGATACTACAGCGTTTAATGACACGTGTCAGTTGACGACTACTAAGCGGCGCATCCGTGGCAAGTACGATGATAATGGAACCATCTGTCGGAGATAATGTCGATTCACTTTGACCGTTCGAAGCAATATATCTATGTGCTTGAAACTCTGAGCTTTGCCCGAAATTACTAAGGACCATACATCCTACCGTATAGTTCGTTGACTCATGCGTCACAGTTCGGGAAGATGAGCCAATCCCACCTTTATAGCCAAAGCACATCATTCCTTTTCCTGCACCAACTGCCCCTTCCTTTGCTGTTTCATTTGATGCGTTGCGGATTGCTTCCACAGCATGCTCCGGTGTGATAGGACATTCTCGGATAGAGTTTAAATAGCTATCGTTACATTCCCCGACTACGATATTAATTGTTCCTGTTGAATGACCTATTTCACTATTCGAATCTAGCATAAATTGTAACGTTCCTTGTGTTACAGCTGGAACGCCAAATGTATTCGTTAGCATAATTGGTGATTCAATAACCCCTAGTTCATTCACTTGAACGAGCCCTGTCGTTTTCCCAAAACCATTTATCACATAGCTTGCAGCAGTAACCTTTTGCTGAAATAAATTGCCATTATGCGGTAAAATCGCTGTTACTCCTGTACAGGCATAAGCGCCGTCTTGATTCAACTTCTCATCGAGCGTTACATGACCTACATGCACGCCAGCTACATCGGTAATACAATTTTTCTCACCAGTGGGTATTGTTCCAATAACGATTCCCCTATCTCGTACTTTCATTTTACTCCCCCTTATGAATCGCCATATTTACAGCAGCCATTGCATGAAGAATTGCTGTATCAAAAACTGGTACTTCCAGATCTTCCTGTTTAATAAGTAATCCAATCTCTGTACAGCCTAATATAATTCCTTGTGCTCCCGACTGCACAAGGTTTTCAATTACATGTAAATAATATTCCTTCGATGTTTGTTCAATTTGGCCCAAACATAATTCCTCATAGATGATACGATTGACCTCAGTACGCTCGTCAGCAAGTGGAACAATCACTTCAATACCAAATCCCTCTACTCTAGCTTTATAGAAATCTTGTTCCATCGTGTACTTTGTCCCAAGAAGGGCAACTTTCTGTAAACTAGCTTTTTCTATTTGATTTGCTGTCGCATCCGCTATATGTAAAATCGGTATTTGGATTTTTGCGGCAACGATATCTATAACTTTGTGCATTGTATTTGTACAAATGATAATAAAATCTGCCCCTGCACTCTCTAGAGATTGAGCTGCTTCTCCCAACACTTGCCCAGCCTTCTCCCAATCTCCCTTAGCTTGGTAATGCTCAATTTCTTGAAAATCTACACTATACAAAATACATTTGGCTGAATGTAAGCCTCCTAATTGTGTCTTTACCTCTTGATTTATAAGACGGTAATACTCAGCAGAAGACTCCCAGCTCATACCACCAATCATGCCAATAGTTTTCATACAAATTCCCCCTTTAATTTGACTGATTACCCGAAACATCATGTTGATTTCCGCTCGACTAGCGCCTTTTTTGCGGCCTCAGTCTTCACTCTAATCGACTCGGTTTCAACAAATGCTATACCCTACTTTTGTTAATAAGGCTATGATTTTATTATTATACTAAAAAGCCACAATAAATAAGGGAATTTTCAAAAATTTTGCTGTTTGTATTCTCCTTCCTCCATTTCTACCGCTTTTCTTTTTAAGAGCGTAACTATCTAATTAATAGGATGGGAATAGAGGTAACAACAATATTAATACTAATAAAAAAGTAACTAGCATCTTTATACTCAAATCAATTATGCCTTTCCACAGGACGTGGCGTTCTTAGACTGAGTTCCTCTATTTCAGCGTATGTTGTACACCTATTGAAAAGTAGATTAAATCCGTATTCTTCTCACCACCTATAGAGGTAGAGATCTCTACTGAAAGAAGTTAATAGAGAATATGAAAAGCCAATTAAACCATTCAAAATCAATAACACAATAAATGGAAACCCAGAAAACAAAAAAGTAATACTAATCAACATCTAGGGATATATATATCAAATATTGTAAAAATATTGCGTCGCACAAAAAAATTAATACAATTCTGTATTTTCAAAAAGTGGATATATTGCAAAAAAACAGTGTAGACTAAAGCGTATTGAGATTGGAGGAAAGCAAATGGAATGGTTATCGAATATTGTAGGTGATACTAATAATATTTTATGGACATATTGCATTATCACATTGTTAATAGCTGCTGGATTGTATTTTTCATTTGGCACAAAATTTGTCCAAATTCGACTTTTCCCTGAAATGTTTCGTTTAATAGTGGAGAAAAGAGAGGGAGATTCAGGTGTTTCTCCGTTCCAAGCCTTTACGATTAGCGCAGCCTCACGTGTAGGTACTGGGAATATTACAGGTGTTGCATTAGCCATCGGTGTAGGTGGACCTGGAGCAGTATTTTGGATGTGGATTATTGCCATCTTAGGAATGGCGACTGCCTTTATTGAAAGTACGCTTGCACAGGTGTACAAAGTAAAGGATGGCGATACGTTCCGTGGTGGACCAGCCTATTATATGGAAAAAGCGTTAGGCCAACGTAAATTAGGGGTTATTTTTGGTATTCTTTTAACGTTAAGCTTTGGCTTTATATTTAATGCGGTACAATCGAATACGATTGCAACTTCTGTAGGTGAGGCATTTAATATTAATCCTACTATCATTGGTATTATTCTAGTTGTGTTAACGGCCATGATTATTTTTGGTGGCGTACATAGAATCGTAAAAGTTACGCAAGTACTTGTACCCGTGATGGCAGTTTTCTATTTAGCTGTAGCTCTATTTGTTATTGTAACGAATCTGACTGAAATACCTGCCGTTTTCAAACTGATTTTCACAGAAGCGTTTGGTCTTCAGGAAGCTGCTGGTGGTGCGATTGGTGCTGCTATTATGCAAGGTGTACGCCGTGGCTTATTTTCTAATGAAGCCGGTATGGGTAGTGTCCCTAATGCCGCAGCTACAGCTAATACCTCACATCCTGCGAAGCAAGGGTTAGTGCAAAGTTTAGGTGTATTTTTTGATACAATTATGATTTGTTCTGCAACAGCATTTATCATTATTTTAGCGGGTCTATATAATACTGGTGAAAGTAATGGAATTATTCTTACACAAAATTCCTTAGCTGTACATGTAGGTGGATGGGCTCCTTACTTTATTGCAATTTCTATTATTTTCTTTGCCTTTAGTTCGATCGTTGGAAATTACTATTACGGTGAATCTAATATTGAGTTTATGAATGCTCATAAAAGTTGGATGTTTGTCTACCGTATTTTAGTTCTTGCTATGGTGATGTTTGGTTCTCTTGCGCAAGTAGAGCTTGTTTGGAACTTAGCAGACCTATTCATGGGACTAATGGCTATCATCAATATTACGATCATCTTGTTACTTGGTAAAATTGCCTTCCAAGTGTTAGACGACTTTACAATGCAACGCAATGCAGGCAAAAATCCTGTATTTTATGCAAAATCAATCCCAACATTGAAAAATACTGATTGCTGGGAAGAAGATCGATAATCTATACAAAAACGCCATTCCTCAAACGGAATGGCGTTTTTTGTTATGTTTAAATTAATATTTAAATTGACTAATTAGCTGCTTTAGCTCGTCTGCCATATGAGCAAGCGCTTGTGCAGAAGCATTAATTTCTTCCATCGAAGCTAATTGTTCCTCTGTAGACGCTGCAACATCCTCTGAGGCAGCTGCATTTCCTTTTGCTGAGAATGCCAAATCTTCCGTTACAGCAGTCACTTCTTGTACACCTGCTGACATTTGTTCAGAGGCAGAAGATACCTCTTCCATTTTAGGAGTAATTTTATCCATGCTCGTTTTAATCATTTGGAATTTAGTGATGGCTTCATCCGATACTTGTAGTCCATTTTGAACATCCTCCGTAACCTTTGCCATGATGTTTACGGATTGTTCTGTTTCTAATTGAATACCATTGATTAGGCCGAAAATTTGCTTTGCAGATTCCTGCGATTGCTCCGCCAGCTTTCTAACTTCATCAGCAACAACTGCAAAGCCTTTTCCGTGCTCTCCTGCTCTTGCTGCCTCAATAGCTGCATTGAGAGCAAGTAAGTTCGTTTGATCAGCAATGCTTGTAATCACATCTAAAATGGACGTAATTTGCTGAGAGCGTTCATGTAACGATTGAATTTTCGTGTTGGAATCGGTCACCGATACATGAATAGATTGCATTTGATCTTTTGTA
>NZ_JBNNUW010000019.1:0-53147 GCF_050280125.1 Lysinibacillus sp. NPDC093692 | reverse complement strand
CTGTAGCGTTGCATGCTGTGAAAGATCCGTCACAGTAGAAGAGATTTCCGCGATATGAAGAATGGCCTTAGAAAGTTCCTGTAACGATTCTGCATTCTTATTGGCACTCGTCGTTTGCGTGTCTGCGCTCGACGCAACATCTTGAATCGAAATGGCCACCTTTTCAGTCGCAGTGCTTGTTTGAGTGGCATTGGCTGTTAGCTCTTCTGCCGACGAAGCTACCTCTTCAGCATTTTGTTCAATTTTTTGGATAAGAGTTCTTAAACTGTCTTGCATATCGTTAAAGGCTTGTCCTAGCTGTCCAATCTCGTCATGAGAAGTGATTGTCACTTTCTCTGTTAAATCACCTTTACTAATAGTTACTGCACTATCCTTTAGTAATCCAATTGGTTTTATAATTGCCTTCATAACAAAAAAGAATACAATCGAACTGATTACAATCGCAGCAATTAGTACAAGAAACGTTTTTTCCAAAATGGGTGATGCTGATTCATCAATTTCCTTTGCAAAAATTGTCCCTGTGATTTTCCAATCTGTCAGTTCATTCGTTGTAAAGAACATAATACGGTCATCACCGTCAAAGACATAATCATACGTGCCAGATTTACTGTCATACATTTGATTAAGGAAGCTCTCATTTAATTCCTTACCTGCTTCTAATGTAGGATGTGAAATGACCAAGTTATTTTCACCAAAAATAGAGGGATATCCCTTTTTCCCTATTTTTATAGAGTTCGCAAGTTTTTGAATGTCTGTCAATTTTAAATCAATTGCCACTACCCCAGATTGATCTTTTAGCTGTTGAGCAACTGTTACGACCATTTCTCCAGTCCCTGCATCTATGTAAGGATTCGTAATTAAAGTTTCGCCTTTTAATGCCGTAGCCTCTTTATACCAATCCCTTTCCAAAGGATTATAATCAGCGCTATTCGATTTTGGTTCTACAAATACTTCTCCGTCATTTGTTCCAACATAAATGCTTAAAACATCTGGACTTAGCTTCATATATTCTTGAAAATTTGGTAGTATTTTAGTTTCCTTCTGTTCGTACTTAGAAGAATTTATTTCCTCGCTAAAGGTAGCGACTTCATTTATTTTTGTGCTAATAGCACTATCAATTAACGTATTCAAAATTTTAACACTTTCATCCGCACTAAAAAGTATTTCTTCTTTTATCGAATTTTTTGCTGAAAGATACGATAAGCTTCCTACAGAAATAACTGGTATTAGTAAGATAAGAGCAAATAATGTGTAGAGCTTACCCTTAAAGCTTCTAAATAATTTTTTCATGCAACAGTTCTCCTTTAGTCTTCAAAATTCTTGAGCTATGTATTTTTGTGTTTCTTTTACTACTCGATGGTTTAGGCTCGGAAAGAATGCCGCTTCCCTTCTTTTAACGATGAAATATCACCCAATGTTTTTATCGGACGAAATACTTAATTTCAAACCCCTTTTTTCATTTTTTTGATTTAGCCTTGGCATAATTTTTACTGTCGCTTCGCTTTCGCACAGATAAAACTGTGTTGCTGTCGCACAAAACATAAAAGCGGGAAGAACAAAAAGAATATAAGCTTTCAGAAGAAAAAACAGGTGCCATCTATCGACAACGAAAAATCAATGTAGAACCTGTTTTTGGATTCTTAAAGACTAATTTTCGTTTCATTCGATTTTCTGTCCGTGTTTCTGTCCGTGGTTAATAAAAGGTTGAAAACGAATTAGGCTTTGTATTGATGCCATTAAATTTCCGGAAATACACTTCCATTATTATATAAGGTAAAGATTATAGAATGACTTGGTCCATCAATAAAAAAGAGAAATCGATGTTATTCGATTTCTCTTTTTCTTCTCTATCAATTAGTTAAGTCCCATTCTCGGTTATTAGTGTTGAAAAACAAAATACTTAAGGGAATCTTTGCGAATATTTTCTATAGCTACAAGACAATATCGCGAAAGCCGCTTTAGTTCGTTTTTATATGAATACTTTAAAGATTTATCGAAACAAAATCCTGTTTTATCGGAAAAACAACCTCTTACTATTAACTAAGGACTCAAGAAAGCGCCCATTCATTTTGCCGAAGAGCCATACTTTATTTAAAATGAAACCTTAAACTCATTGACACAATATTTTTTTAAAAATGCCATCCCTCAAAAGAGAAATGGCATTTTTTCGTATGTCTATTAATATTTAAATTGGCTAATGAGCTGTTTTAACTCGTCTGCCATATGAGCAAGCGCTTGTGCAGAAGCATTTATTTCTTCCATCGAAGCTAATTGTTCCTCTGTAGACGCTGCAACATCCTCTGAGGCAGCTGCATTTCCTTTTGCTGAGAATGCCAAATCTTCTGTTACAGCAGTCACCTCTTGTACACTTGCTGACATTTGTTCTGAGGCAGAAGATACCTCTTCCATTTTAGGAGTAATCGCATCCATACTTGACATAATCACTTGGAACTTCGTGATGGCTTCATCTGATACATGTAACCCATTTTGTACATCCTCAGTTACTTTTGCCATGATGTTTACGGATTGTTCTGTTTCTAACTGGATACCATGGATTAACTCGAAAATTTGTTGTGCAGATTTCTGTGATTGCTCCGCCAGCTTTCTTACTTCATCAGCAACAACTGCAAAGCCTTTTCCGTGCTCCCCTGCTCTTGCTGCCTCAATCGCAGCATTGAGAGCAAGTAAGTTCGTTTGGTCTGCAATGCTTGTAATTACATCTAATATGGACGTAATTTGCTGAGAGCGTTCATGTAACGATTGAATTTTCGTGTTGGAATCGGTCACCGATACATGAATAGATTGCATTTGATCTTTTGTATTTCGGACTGCCTGTCCACCTTCGTCTGCCTGTAGCGTTGCATGCTGTGAAAGATCCGTCACAGTAGAAGAGATTTCCGCGATATGAAGAATGGCCTTAGAAAGTTCCTGTAACGATTCTGCATTTTTATTGGCACTCTTCGTTTGCGTGTCTGCGCTCGACGCAACATCTTGAATTGAAATGGCCACCTTTTCTGTCGCTATGCTCGTTTGAGTGGCATTGGCAGTTAGCTCTTCTGCCGACGAAGCTACCTCTTCAGCATTTTGTTCGATTTTTTGAATAAGAGTTCTTAAACTGTCTTGCATATCGTTAAAGGCTTGTCCTAGCTGTCCAATCTCGTCATGAGAAGTGATTATCACTTTCTCTGTTAAATCACCTTTACTAATGGTTACTGCACTATCCTTTAGTAATCTAATCGGTTTGATAATTGCCTTCATAACATAAAAGAATACAATCGAACTGATTACAATCGCAGCAATTAGTACAAGAAACGTTTTTTCCAAAATGGGTGATGCTGATTCGTCAATTTCCTTTGCAAAAATTGTTCCTGTAATTTTCCAGTTTGTCAGTTCATTCGTTGTAAAGAACATAATACGGTCATCACCGTCAAAGACATAATCATACGTGCCAGATTTACTGTCATACATTTTGTCGAGGAAGCTTTCGTTTAATTCGCTACCGGGTTCTATAGTTGGGTGTGAAATGACACTCTTGTTTTCATCAAAAATAGAAGAATATCCATTTTTTCCAATATTAATAGAGTCCGAAATTTTTTGAAGGTTTGTCAATTTTATATCAATTGCCACTACCCCAGATTGATCTTGTACCTGACGAGCAACTGTTACGACCATATCTCCAGTAGCTACATCTTTATAAGGATTCGTAATTAAAACTTCTCCCTTCAAAGCTGTAGCTTCTTTATACCAATCTCTTTCTAAAGGATTGTAATCAGCGCTATTCGATTTTGGTTCTACAAATAATGCGCCCTCATTTGTTCCAAGATAAATGCTCAGAACATCCGGATGTAGCTTTATGTATTGTTGAAATTTTGTTTGTACCGCTGCCCCCTGCTGTTCATACTTAGAAGAATCTATTTCGCTAAACACATTGATGTCATTTGTTTTTTCACTAATGGTTTTATCAATTAACGTATTTAAAATTTCTACACTTTCATCCGTACTAACAAGTATTTCTTTTTTTATCGAATTTTTTGCTGAAAGATACGATAAGCTACCTACAGAAATAACTGGTATTAGTAAGATAAGAGCAAATAATGTGTAGAGCTTACCTTTAAAGCTTCCAAATAATCGTTTCATGCAACAGCTCTCCTTTTGTCTTTCCTAGTTCTTAAAATGTATTTTGTCTCATTTCGTGGTTTCTTTTTAGATTCAAAGAATTCCCCAGCACACAACCTCCCCTTCTCATATCGAATAAATTTCCTTCTTTTATTTTTATCGGACGAAATACTTAATTTCAAAGACCTTATTTCATTTTTTTGATTTTCTCGACATAATTCGAGCTCTCCCCGCCACTATCCACTAAACATAGAACCCCTAAGAATCAACCTTTATGAGATTCATAGGGGTTCTTGTGTTAGTACTTAAATGTCTGAATGGATTCTTGCAAGTCAATCGCCATTTTTGCCAAATGTGTAGAGGCAGCCGCTACTTCTTCCATCGCCGCATTTTGTTCCTCAGAGGATGCTGCAACACTTTGAACATTGCTACTCGATTTCATGGATACTTCACTAATGTAGTCAATTTCTTTTACAAGTTTTTCAATATCTTGATGGATTATTCGAATAGCCTCTGTAACTGATTCGGTTTGAGCTTGCACATCATTAATGGCATCGTCAATTTGAATGAAATTATCTCTTGCCACATTTACTTTCTCACGACCAACCAATACTGAATCATTACTACTGATCATATCTTCCTCGATAATTCTTGTATCTTCAGTAATTTGCAAAACAACCTTTTCAATATCTACCGCTGCTAGATTCGATTCATCTGCTAGCTTCCGTACCTCTTCTGCCACTACAGCAAAGCCCTTACCATGCTCACCACTGCGCGCCGCTTCTATAGAGGCGTTAATCGCCAATAGATTTGTTTGGGTAGCAATATTTTTAATAACATTGACTGCTGAGACAATCGCTTCTGTATTTTCATCTAAGTCTTTAACACGTGTACTTAGCTCTTCTGTATTATTCGTAATGTCATTCATCTGTTCAATGACATTACGAACTGAGGAACGCCCTATGCTAGCCATATTTTTAGTTTCTACAGTTGCATTGTTAACATGATCAATATTCGTTGATATATCATCCATCTTTTTCAAAATGTGCGAGGATAAGTTTCGTACATCACCTGTTAATGTATCCTGTTCTTCAATACCATGTGCAATATCTTGAATCGATTCTGAGACAACTTCTGTTGCCTGTGTTACTTCCATACTACTCGCTGTGAGCTGCTCGGATGTTGCTGCTACCTGTTCAGCCGAATTACCAACTTGCTTCATCGTATGTTGAAGCTTTTCTGACATCGAATTAAATGAAGCTGCCAGTTGGGCAAACTCATCTTTTGTTTTAAATTGCAGGTGCGTTTGTAGATTGCCAGTTGAGAATTTGTCCATTTCTACTACTGTTTGCTGAATATTTTTTGCTACTCTTCGCCCAAAAACTGTCGCAATAATAATGCTTATAAGTAAGGAGACTATTGCTAGTACAGCAATCTCTTTGCCACTTCTGTCGCCTTTTTGCTTAGTAGCCTCTATACGCGCTTGCATTTCGTCCTGCTGAGCAGTTGCCATCGTTTTCCCAAACTCAACAAGCTTTAGAGAGCCTTTCCCTAAAACCGGTAATGCCAACTGCTGGGCTTGCTGTTTTTCACCACTTTGAAAAAGCGGTACAATTTGTTCATCTATAGGCTTTTCCCATGCTTCTAATTGCTTTAAAAACTGTTCAAAGTCCTTATTTTTATGTTCGAGTTCTTCAATACGCTGAATAGATTTATGTAATGTTTCTCGTATTTCCTGATGATTGTTGAGCATATCTTCTTTACCATATAACATATACCCTCGAATGGCAGCATTTGCACGAACTGTTTGAAAGGAAATATCATTATACAAATTCATTAGTTCCGTATTTTTTTCGATTTCCGCAAGTGTATGTTTATTATCATTTAAAAAGTATATGGCAATACTAGTAATTAGTAATAGAAATACTAAAACTATACCAAAAGCAAATTGCAGTTTTCGTTCTACCGTTGATTTCATACGACTCCCTCTATTCTACTAGTAACATTAATCCTCTTGAGTATAGCCTAATCATATCTTTCAGCCCATAAGAAGTGCGTCTTTTATCATAAATCAACACTAATTTTTTACAAAATTTAAACACATCTCCAAAGGTATTGACTTCTGTAAATTTATTATGGCTATTAAAAGGCGTAGTGCAAACATGGCGGTAGCAATTACACGATGTTGGTTACGAACTAGCTTTCACATTGTGGGTTCACGTCGTTGGTTGGAATAATTTCTAAAATTAAGGTAAACTACCAGCAACCAAAATAAAGGAGAATAGTAGAAAATGAGTAAACCAAATTTATTCGTTAGTTTAGTAGTAGGCTCTGAAACTGATATCGAATCGCTTGCAATACGCTCTGTTACTTGAGTCATTTGGTGCACGAGTGACTCTTCATTTAATTGGAAGACTCAATGATTTAATTGATGTTTTGTCAGGGGAAGATTTAGACGATCGAATAGATTATTTAATGTTAAATTTCCATGGGGATGAAGGACGTTTTTGCATGACAGAGCTAGGTGAGGATTTTTATGAGTTAAATGAACCGAGAGGTGAATATTTCGGTCCACAAGAGATCTTAAATTACTGTACATTAAAAGATGTGAAAGTTATTGCCTCTGGCTGTACTTTAGGTGAAAAGCAGCTAGCTACTGCATTCTTAAAAAGCGGTTGTCAATCCTATTTGGCCCCGGATGATTACATAGATGGTAGTACAATTTAATGTTTCTCATAAGATTTATGTATGAAATCATTGCTAATGAGCGCACACAGCAAGAAGCCTTTGAAATCGCAAAATCTATTGACGATGAGACTTCGATGTATCAGCTTTATTTTGCATAGTTAACAGCAAAAAATCGTAGCTATAAAATTGGCTACGATTTTTTATTTATTTAAATCATCCCTTAGGCTAACAAGTTTTTTGTCTGTCCCGGGGATGCAAAGGCAGAATAGCGTTGAATAGTTCGAGTGAAGCGGGGTGTTTAAATGGATCGCCCTTGTGTATTTCCTCAACAAGTCGGCCTTTATGCATCACTAGTATTCTATCTGATATAAAGCGTGTTACATTTAAATCATGAGAAATAAAAATATAAGATAACTTCAGTTGCTTTTGTAGTGATTGAAGTAGTTGCAATATATTTTTCTGCAATATCATATCAAGGCTACTGATAGCCTCATCTAACACAATTAATTTTGGGTTTATAGCAATTGCTCTCGCAATATTTACGCGTTGCTGTTGACCTCCACTAAGCTGTGAAGGATATTTATTTGCCATATTGCTTTCTAACTCGACACAGTTCAGTAGCTCCTCGACCTTACGTTGCCTTTCGCTTTTGGAAAAATTCTCGAAATTAAGAAGTGGTTCTTCTATTATCTCTGCAATAGTTTGCTTTGGATTAAAGGAGTTAAAGCTATTTTGAAAAACAGCTTGTAAATCTCTTCGAATCCCCTTCTTTTCTTTAGAGCTAGCTTGATATAAATTCACATTATTAAATCGTACAATCCCACTCGTTGGATTCTCTATGCCCAAAATGATCCGAGCTAAAGTACTTTTTCCTGAGCCACTTTGGCCGACTACTCCTAAGCATTCGCCTTCCTGAAGTGAAAATGTGACTTGTTGTAATACAGGTATTTCTAGTTTTTTTTGTATAAATGACTGTCTCTGATGATAGTACTTCTCTACATTCATCACCTCTAATAGAGCCATTTACTACCTCCTCTAAAAATCGATTCTCGATTGTAAAAGTTTCTTTGTATACCAATGCTGTGGCGCGTCAAAAAAATCAAAGACATTCGCCTGCTCGATAAGTTCTCCCTTATACATAATAGCAACTTCATCAGCAAGTTCAGCAATAACACCAAGATCATGTGTGACGATAATAATCGCTGCATCGGTGTCATTTCGAATTTGATTGAACAATGATAATATTTTCTTTTGATTGACTGTATCAAGAGCTGTTGTAGGCTCATCGGCTATATATAATTTAGGTTGCATCGCAAACGAAAGAGCAATCATTACACGTTGTAACATCCCTCCACTTAATTGGAAAGGATAATATTGCAAAAGTTTTTCTGGATTAGGTAAATTTACTTTATTCATAGAGGAAATAGCTATCTGTCTTATTTCTTTTTTATGTAAGACGTAATGTGCTTTTAATGTTTCCCTAAAATGCATTTCTATTGTTTGAATACTATCAAAAGCTGCCAAAGGATTTTGTGTAATCATCGACATGTGCCTTCCTCGGTAATCTCGCAATCTTTCTTTTGTTACAGATGTTAAATCAATATCTTGATATAAAATTTGACCCGTCGATTTTGCTTCAGCTGGAATAGATTGCATAATTGCTTGACATAACATCGACTTACCACTACCACTTTCACCGATAATACCTAATATGCGTCCTTTATTTGCAGTTAAATTAATAGAAGATAGGATTTCCTGTTCTCCTATTTGTACATTTAAATCTTTGACTTGTAATAAGATTTTTCTTTCCATAACTATTCCTTTCAATGATTAACTTGCTTGTTATGACGAGATATGAGGTTAAATAATAGAACTACAATGATTATTGCTACACCTGGATAAAGCATAAGTTCAGGATGTTGTCGAATATACTGTTTACCTTCACTTATCATCATTCCCCACTCAGGAGTAGGAGCTTGAACACCTAATCCAATAAATGAGAAGCCAGCAATTTCTAGAATGACTTTTCCTAAATCTAAAGAAATAATAGTCAGCATCGGTGCCATAATATTTGGCACGAAATGGCGTTGGATTAGCTTAACTCCTGAGGTTCCACTAATTTTAGCAGCTTTTATAAATTCTTTTGCGTGAACGCTTATAAATAAGCCTCTTAAAATTCTTGAATAATAAATAGTTTGAGTAAAAATAAGTGCCAATAATAGATTTCTTAAGCTTGGACCCAAAATACCTATAAGTCCAAAAGCAAGAACAAGCGTAGGGAAAGCTAATAAAATATCACAGATTCGAATAAATAAAAAATCAATTATCCCCCTTTTAAAAGCCACTATTGCCCCTATCCAAATAGCGAAAAAGGTTGCTACTAATTGAATAAATAAAGCTGATCCCAAAGAATAGCGAATGCCTAACAGTATACGTGAAAGTATACATCGCCCTAAATGATCTGTGCCGAGAGGATATGCCCATGATGGTTCTAAAAACTTTTTAGAGACGTCTACCAAAAAAGGATCATGCGGCATGATAAACGGCGCAAAAAGCCCCAATATCCCAATAAATGTGAGAAGTGTTATACTAGTCAATTGTTTACCATTTAAATTTTTGTGTAATATAATCACTCTACTCTCCCCCCTCTCCATTTAGCCGAGGGTCAAGAACTCGATGCAATATATCAGTACATAAATTAGCAAAAACATAGATGATAGCAATTATTAGAACATAACATTGCACAACAGGATAATCCCTATTAATAATTGATTCTATTAAGTAGCGACCTAACCCTGGCCAGCTAAATACTTGCTCTACAATAACTGCCCCGCCTAATAAATTTCCAAGTGTCATGCCAAGCATCGTCGTCAACGGTATAGCTGCATTTTTGAAGACATGTCGACTGAGAATAACAGTTTTTTTTAAACCTCTTAAATATGCATACTGAACATAATATTTTTGTAATTCTTCTATGACACTTGTACGAATTGCTTGAACAAACAATCCAGTAGTTGGTAATGCCAAAGCCACGGCTGGTAAAATCATATGTAAAATAGTCCCTTTACCATTTGTCGGGAAAATGCCTAGCTTCAAACTGAATAAGTATAAAAGAAAAAAGCCTAACCAAAAAGTTGGGATGGATACACTGATAATAGATAATAAGCCAACTATCTTATCAAATACGGAATTTTTATAAAGAGCACTTATAATACCTAGAGGAATACTAAAGCAAATAATACATACAAATGCAGCTAGGGCTAATTCAAAAGTTGCCGGTAGTTTCTCTAATATTTCTTGAGCAACGGGTAATTTACTCACAAATGATGTACCAAAATCGAAGTACAACACACCTTTTAGCCATATAAAATATTGAATAGACAAAGGTTGATCAGTGCCTAATTCCGATCGTAGCGCCTGTATTGCTTCTGCTGTCGGGGCGACTCCTGACAGTCTAAGTATGACCTCCGCTGGATCTACTGGAACAAAACGAATAAATAAAAAGGTCATTATCGAAACCCCTAGCAAAACAAATGGTAATGTAATCACTCGTTTTAGACAAAAAAGCCAAGTTGATTCGTACATTTCTTTCATCACTTCCCAAGTCTTCATAGTGCAAAAAGAGAGGAGCCATAGTAGACCCACTCTCTTCTCATTCTCTTACTTTAAATCCATTTGAGCATAAGGAATATCGTATTCAGATGCACTAGGATTAAAATCTTTCATATGTTTATGGTAAATAACGTTATTCGTTTCATATGAAATTGGATAAAATAATGCTTGGTCATGGAACATTGTTAAAATATCTTTATACAATTGCACACGTTCCGCTTCATTTGTACCAATTAATAGTTGATGTATTTTGCCATCAATTTGTGCTGCGTTATCTAGGCCTAATTTCGCTTCATAAACGCCATTTGCATTCGGTGTTGCTGATTCATTTGCGAAGCTGTGTGGGTCTGTTGGTGGACCATTTGTGCGCCAGAAATTAATATCTACTTGATTATCCATTAATTTTTGGAGCCCTACCATTACATCAGCACCTTCAAGGTTTAATTGGACGCCTATTTTTGCTAATTCCCCTTGCATTAACTCTGCCATTGGTTTTTGGATAGCATCTGTTGCAATATAGATTAAATCTAATTGAAGAGGTTGCCCATTTTTGGAACGGCTTTTATCACCACTTTTTAATGTCCAACCTGCTTCATCTAATAACTGCTCGGCTTTTTCTGGATTAAATAGTATTGGTTTTAAATCAATATTGGCATATGGAATAGCGTCCCAAAACAGTGTATTGGCAACTTTTTCTGTACCATGGGTAATACTTTCAACCATTTGTTCTTTATTAACAGCGTGTTGAATAGCCTGACGTACTTTTAATTCTGCTAAAGGACCAGATTGAGTATTAAAAAGTAATGCACGTGTAGATAAAGGTTCAGATACTGCCGTTTTGTATTGATCGCTATCTTTTAAGAAAGTGTAGTTATCTAAGCTAATAATGCCTCGACCATAAATTAAGTCTAATTCTTCGTTTTCAAATGCTAGTGAAATAGATTCTGAATCAGGTATAATTTTCACTTTTACTTTGTCTACTAGTGGCTTTTCACCCCAATAATGTTCGTTGCGGCTAAAGAGTGCATATTGATCTTTTTTATATTCGGTTAATACCCATGGACCTGTTCCAACCGGAGCATTAATACCTTTATTAGTTGTATCTCCTTCAGGGAATCCGTTATCCCCTAAGAAGCGGAATGGTCGCACAAAAGCCAGTTCATTTAATACAGGGTAATAGGGCGCATCTAATTGTAGACGAATTGTATAGTCATCTTCTTTCACTACATCTACAATATGATTCACCATCCCCATCCAGGAGTGTGTATCACGATCTGCTAAAACTGCTTTAAAATTGCGAATAACATTATCAGCATTAAAGGCTGTCCCATCAGAGTATTTTACATTTTGTCTAAGATGAAATATGTACGCTGTTTTATCGTCAGAAATTTCCCAGCTCTCCGCTAATTTTGGCGATATTGTTCCGTCATCGTTATACTCTACCAATGATTCATACACCATTGCTTGTGCAGTCATTTGGTTTGGTAAATAGGTATGCGGATTTAAAGGCCCTATATCTAGCGGCCAGCCAACTGTTATCATTTTTTCTTCGTTAGAGGTTTTACTTCCATTACCTTCACTCGAGCTTGAACAGCCTGCTAAAATGGTTAACATCAGTATTAGAATGAAAGGTAATAATTTTTTAAAAAATATCATTATGATTGCTCCTGTCTTTTCTTAGGTGTTAGAAAATTGATATCTGTATGTTTGTCCACCATACTACTAACTTGAAACTCAAAGTAATCGTCATGACTATGATTAGAAAAATGCATAAAAAAATCCTTATTCCACGTGAATAAGGATAGAAAAACTCATTATTAAAAGCCTTCCATCCATCTCCCTATCTTTCGTAGATCTACAATGAATCTTACTACAAGCAGGCATTCTGGCTTATGAATCTTCATTTTACTTCACCTTCCCAAGTACTTACTCAGTGGTATTTGAAGCAAAACTCCTCATTTACAGCTGCGGGACAGCATGGGATTTACACCCATTTTCCTTTAAATTAAGTGAAAAAGTTTTTTTCACTCAAACTTGTAATGAACCATATTAAATTTAGTATTAAACATAACACGCTGCAAAGACACACGTCAATTTTATTTTCTGAATATAATAAAGTTTTGAGATTTTTAAACATAGTTATAAATATTTATTCCACAAAAAAAGCCATCACACACTAGTGAGATGGCTACACTTCTATCGTTGATGTTTTTTTAACATTGATTCTGTAAAAGCCTGAGATTGTCCCTTTGGAATACTTATTGTTTGCCACTCAGAACCCTTTATTTGCTTAGCGATGTAAACGATTTGACCGACATGTTGAGAGTAATGAGACATTTGTCTTTCGATCGCATCTATAACAGAATGCCGTTCTCCCCTTATCGTTACAAATCCTTGTAAATCAGCTTCCGTTAAACCTTGTAACGCATCTAAAAATACTTGCCAGCCCTTTTCCCATACGTTCATAACCTCTTCTTTTGTCTGAAGGCTATCCGTAAACTCATCATCTCGATTTCTCGTTGCTTTCTCACCATCTGTCGTTAAAAAGTCCGTCCATCTCGATATCATATTTCCACTAATATGTTTTACAATCACTGCAATACTGTTTGAATCTTCATTATA
Source organism: Lysinibacillus sp. NPDC093692 (assembly GCF_050280125.1). Lineage (NCBI taxonomy): Bacteria > Bacillati > Bacillota > Bacilli > Caryophanales > Bacillaceae > Lysinibacillus > Lysinibacillus sp. NPDC093692. The sequence goes on along the minus strand of NZ_JBNNUW010000019.1, from coordinate 40,109 downwards.
CGCCCAGTGCAATTGGGCCTCTTCTAGTTGGTCGAGTGTTTTATCGCCTAGCTCTTTGACACTTCTAAATCTTTTTTGAACAACATTTATATACGTTTGCGCTACCGTCATTGTTGAACCCCCCGTCCCTTTTCCACTATTTTAATATAAACAGAATACGATGTGCTATTTTGGTAACTAATTGTTGTCAAAAATAAACCTATATTCACAGGGTGTTCTTTATCACCACTGATTGTTAGCCTTCACCAATCGAGCTTTTACAGGCAGCTTATCTTCCACCTAACTACTTTGCATTCGCTGAATTTATGTGGGGGATAAATTCCCTTGCAATAGCAACCATTTTTTCTTGTGCTTCTTGTTGATCACCATTTAATTGATAACCTATTTGATATACATAGCCATTATAATACGTATAAAACTCATTGGCTCTTGTACTAATTTGATAAATGCGCTTGCCTGCCGCATCATAATAATAGTATGAATACGCGAAACCTTTATCTGGTGTCATCGCTCGAAAATATAAAGGATTCATGAAACTCAAACCTACATTCTTGATTTCCCCTGAAAAGTCCTGACTATCCTTAAATTTATAGTTTACTAAAGGATTATGATCCACATTTGTTACCGTAAAATTAATATATTGACGATCCACTCCAGTAAGAGACTTTTCTTTATAAGTAAATTGAAATAGCTTTTGCAAGCTACCGTCTCGCATCTCTGATGTTACCGCATAGACCTCCTGTATATTTGATTTAAACGGAAGATTTTTAGGGTCTATTAGATGGACAGCATCCCCCATAGTAGTCGCTACTGCTTGCATTGCCTCGAAGCCTTGAAGCCTTGAAGCGGTTCATAAAATTTTATATTTTCGCGGTGATGTAATTCATCTGCTATTTGAAGATACTGACTGAACGTTGTCTCTGTTCCTTCAACTTCTATTTGAAATAAATCGGTGAATGATTGTTTTTCTTCTTCATGAAGTATTTCTGTCGTTAAATGGTCAAATGGTTTCGAAGCTTGCCATGCAATAAATAGTAAGATAGAGCATGTCATCATGACGGCTAATGCACGATACGGCCAAAGTTGCTTTGATGGATACGGCTCTTGCTGAATTTGTTGTTGAACCTTTTGAATGATTGCTTCTTTATGTGCTGAGACATCCTTCAATACATGCATTGTATGCTTATCCATGGAAAAGTACCTCCCATTCAATATCATGAAGATCAATTTTTAATAATTCCTTCCCTTTTTTCAAACGTGATTTAACTGTACCTTCAGGGATTTCGAGTAGCTTAGCGATTTCTTTTATCGTCATACCCTCTAAATAAAAATACACAATGGGTTCTCGTAGCTTTAACGGTAATTTCAAAATGGCTTCATCAAAATCGTTTGTTCATCCTGTTGAATAAGCGTATCTTGTAGAACGGATTTTTGCTTAGAAAAAAGCTTGTGTTGAACTGAAATTTTCCGATATGCCCAGCTCTTTAAATAATCCTTACATTTATTAATGGTCATGCGTGCTAAGTACGCCCTCATCTCTTCTCTTTCTTCATACTACTTTTGATGATGATAAAATTTAATAAACACATCTTGAACAATATCCTCAGCTATTTGTAGATCTTTCGTATAGTAGTATGCGATACGAAATAAATGCTCTGTATGTAGTTCCATTAGTTGCTCTAAATATTCTGTATCAGACAAAATCTTTCCCTCCTTCTACACTATAAACGAGGCTACAAGTATAAAAGAATAAATTTAAACAAAAAAACCGTCTCTTCATTAATTGAGACGGTTTCCTTCGAGCCATTATAAATTTTCATCAATATATGTTTCTATATCTGATACAATCGTGTCAATAGGGACATCCTCTGGATTCTCTGCAAACCCTGAATACATTTTTACGATTACGCCATCTTTATCAACTAAGAAAAATTGATTCCCATGGACGACTTGATCGCTGTTAGGATCATTTCTGACGATTATTTTTGTTGATTTTACAGCGAACTGCTCGATATACTTTTGTGAATAACCAGTAAGTAGATTCCATTTTGATTGATCTGGAACATTATATTTTTTCAAATAATCAGCTAATACTTCTGGTTTATCAACGTCAGGATCAACTGAAAACGCAACAATATTATAATCTTCCACACCTTTTTTCTTCAGCTTCTCTTGAACTTGCGTCATATTAAAAGACATTGGTGGACAAATTGAAGTACAATTCGTGAAAATATACATACCTATCCACGGTTTTCCTTTTAAACTCTCTAAGGAAACTTTTTCTCCGCGTTGATTGACATGTTCAAAATCTGGTATTTCCAAACTATAATCTGCTTTAAACTTTGAATTTCCACACGCACTCAGCACAGTTGCTAATGCAAAAAGTAAAACAAGCCCAATTATTTTATTTCTCATCTTTAACACGCTCCCCACTTACACTATCCTCATCCTATCGTACGATGTAACTATTGACAAGGACACTCAAGTGACAGCTTTCGTACATCTTTGTGAAATCGATTTCACTTTAACGAAACAAGTGCATCATGAATGGCATCTAATTTCACTTCTACTCGGTGCAGTAAATAAAACGACACTAAAATAGGAAAACCGATATCCGATATCATGTTTAACCATTGTTCCATGTTAGTCCCTCCTTCGCTGCTAGATGAATAAGACTACTATTGCTGAAAATGGTCCTTGCAGTACATGCTGCAAAGACCATTTCTTGGTTATTCGATTTCTAAATCAAATTCTGTTACTTGACGATCAACGATACGAGCCCCAGTCATTGTAACTAGAGCGCCAGCTTGTCCTTCAAAAACATCTTTAGCGATGATCGTTTGCATGACCTTTTGAATTTCTTCCGCTGTTACCTTTGGCTTCGGTGCATCAATCGCAAATGTTGCCGTTTTCCCTGCTGCTGTTTCAAATTGCAGCTCTAAAACTTGTGTCATAGCGTTCCCTCCTTAGGATAATTCTGTTGTTTCTTGTTTTACAATGCTGTCTAGTGCGTGTGAAGATAGACTTGCAATGGCCTTTGCGACAGCTACTAAATCGTCTGCCATATGCGTGCTGTTCAAATTGCGGTACGTTTTTGTTGTGAACATAGGCTCGTTTTGGTCATCGTGTCCAGCGACATACTTTAAACGCAGTGTAGCACCTACGAAATTGACATTTGCCATGGAGGTCACCCCCTTTCTTACACAATATATACATATATATATAGGTATAAAACCATGAGAAAATTAGGGGTTAAATAATAGAAAAAAGACCGCCCATCAGGGAGTGGCCTCTTTGTTTAGTATGGTTCCGAGATATTTCAAATTTAACTGTAAAAAACTTGTTGCAAACTATTCTTTACTTAAGTTTCGTGCTGTATATAAACTAAAAAATCCAGATATAATTGCAGTTAGAATTGTTGTAATTAGTGCTGATATATTATTTAGAACCCATTGAGATAAGTTAGGAAACAGAGAAAAACCTCCAATTGTAAGGTAATTAACTTCGCCGAATATATTACCTATTATTGTATTATCATTTTGGTTATAAGTAATATCTGTTCTAATTTGATGCGTAGATGTATTACTAGTCACTATATTTGTATTGTTTATATCAAATTTTTGAGGTTCTCCTGTTTTTATTAAATTGATAACACCGTCCGAAGTATTGAATGATGTTGTTTTATTGCTACCACTTAAATAAAAATCGTATACTTTTTTTGAATCCTTGATAAAACTAGTTCCTAGTCCACTATTAAATTCAGCTAAAAATTTAAGATTAGATTTATCTTTGTTAATTTTAAATATTTCTAAATCATGAATATCCTTAACAAGTTCTCCTTTAATATAAACCTGCCATCCGAAATCTGGATCCAGACTTATATTAGTTTCATCTTTAATTTTCATATCAAAAATCATAAAGTCTTTAAGATTAGCTCTATCGCGATTATTCATTTCATCAGAATTGATTGGAAAGCTGGAACCTTTTTTAAAAAGTATATTTATTTGGGGTACACTTATATCCTTATTAAACAAACCATAACTATCAGATTGTAAAAATATTGTTTCAAAAGTATGGGTCCCCCTTGATTGAATTTCTAACATATTGCTAAATTCAATGTTTGGATAAACTACATTTGTACTTAAATACGGAAATCTATCATCTTCTATTTGTATCATGAGTTCATTTTCTTCCAAGGTTATTTTAGTGTCTTTATATTTTACTACTACTGGATCAACATTATTTATTTTCCCTTCCCTAATTTGAAATTTATCAGAAGTAATCTTAACCCTGTTACCTGTGTTCAAATCTGAAATAGTTATAGAATCTACTTTTCCTTTATATGAAAACCAAGCTTGTTTAGGAGTAAATACAAAAAGAAAAAATACTACAATTATTGGCGTTAATATCGGAAAAATTACTAATAGTATTCTCTTAATAATACTTTTTCTCTTTTTGTATTTTTCTTCTTTCTTTTTTTCAGCCAATACTATATCCAAAATATCATTACTCATAAAAATACTATACTCCTTCTTATTTTTTAGATTTTCATCCCTGTATAATCCTATATAGCCAAATTTTATTAAATAATAATGTTCTTTTAATTTCAAATAAAAAACCATATTATTCTTTCTTAAATTTTTCCAATTAATATTCTAACCAATTTGCTAAGTTTGGTCTATTACATATTTCTGAACTACAATCACGTTCTTTTAACCAATTGTAGAAAGGCACTGGACGTTCTTTATTAGGTGTTTCTTCAATAGAATGTAATTTAACAGACTTACTATTTGATCGCTCTACAGCCTTGTTATTTGCCCCTGTGAATACAGCTCTCAATGTACTCGCAACTGTCAGAACACCTTCTTTAATATCCATAGCAATTTTGAATAGCACGTTTTTAGCTGAGATGAAGTCTTCCACAGAATTTACTTGTGATGCTAATACAACTTTGTGCAATTCATCTTTTAAGTTATCTGCTAATGGTAGTGAGTGCATGAAATCAAATAGCATTTGCTGATACTCATTCATGTACTCTTTTTTCCTTTCAGCTTGCAAAGCCAATTCATTTTCTAATTCACATAAATTATTATTTGCTTGTTTAGAACTTAAAAGATTAAAAGATTTAGATGCTTGATTCTCAGATTGTGGACGGCAAATAGCGTCATTACTAGCTTCATCGACTGTTTCTCGTTGGGACACGCTCGATGGGACATAAGGTAAAATACGATAAATACTAGCCCCTTTGATGCCATTTAATTTAATGCCAGGTACCTTTTCAATGATTCCTAACTCATCTAATTTTTTCATCGAACGATAAACTGTCTTTGTGCTAATCTCTAATGCTGTAGCAATGGTACTTGCTTTAAGGTGGCATACTCCTGGATGCTCCAAGCTGTGTGAAGCTAACTTGAAAACGATAACTCTTTCTGATTCTGTTAATTCGTAATAATGAGCATCCATGTGATCTTCCACACTCTTATCCATTTCTGTTACTGAGTTGAATGTTATGTATTGTTCTAAATATTCAAATGCCATCGTTCTCACCACACTTCCGTTATTTTATATAACTAATTAATGATAATATATAACACTAAAATTATAATGTAAAGATTTTTATAACTTTTTAGTGATAATTTATTTATTTTTAATTATCAAATGATGTATTATAGTTATAAGAAGACAAACGAAAGAAGGTGATTTTATGGGAATGGCAAAAAAAATTAAAATGCTTATGGTTGAAAAAGACATAACACTTTCTGAACTTGCTGAAAAAATCGGTACTTCACAGCCTAACCTTTCAAATAAGTTGAAACGTGATAATTTCAGCGAGAAAGAATTGAATCAAATTGCAGAAGTTTTAGATGTGGAATACGAGGCGAATTTTGTGTTAAAAGATGGAAGGAAAATATAACCATTATAACCCACAAAGTTCTAAAATACTTTATCCATAATAAATGGAGATGTTTAAATGGAACAAAAAGAGATTTTAACAATCCAATATAACAAAAATGAAAATAAAATAATATGTTCGAATGAATTTTTATCAACTTTGAATGATAGTGTGAAAAAAAATTTAAAACTATTAAAGTATTACAATATTAATCAAAAAAAAATACTAGCTGCTTTTTTTGCTAGCAATAAAGAAGTTCCAAATACTTTACGATATAGTGTAGATAATAATTTGCAAACTCTTATAGGAAATATAGGAACCATTGGATTTTATAACGAAAGCTTAATATCAAACAATTTCGAAAGAAGTATAATTATCATTTTGGAATCTCCACATACAGATGAGTACGATTCCAACTTTATTCCTATAGCACCAGCACAGGGTACTACAGGAATAAACATAGAAACTTATTTACTAAAATTATTAAAATTAATAAAAAATCAGTCTGATTTTTTCACACAGCAAACAAGTTTAAATATTTTAATTGTAAATCCCGTTCCATTCCAAACCTCTTTAGCATATTTGACAAACGGTACTAAAGATGATGATGTAAGAGATCAAGTGTGGAGGACTATTTGGCATTCAGAGAATTATCAGCGGAAGTTTTCAGAAAAAGTTAATAACTTTAATAATATTGATCTAATTATTAATGCTTGTACAACAAATCTCAAATCAGAAATTACTAATTTTTTAATCAATAATTCTAATATATCACCTATTTATGAATGTTCTCATCCATCAAGCTGGCATTCTTTTCACACTAAAAACTTTAACTTAATTAGAATTAGGTAATTTATTTCCTATTATTTTTTAAGAACAGATAACTAATTACAGTTGTCTGTTTTTTTATATGTACTTTTCCCTCCAAATTTTCTAGAATGGTAATTGGAAATGTAAGGGAGGATTTTGAAATGAAAAAATTATTCTACATAGGAGCTATGTCAGCATTACTACTTGCTGCATGTGGTGAAGAAAAAGTTGAAGAAACAGATAAGGCTCAGGAAGAATTAGATAAAGCAAAAGAAAAAGAGGTTGAACAAGCTAACAAAGAAGCTGAGTTAAAGGCTAAAGAAGAGGAAGAACGAAAAGCTAAAGAAGTTGAGGAAAAGGCTGGAGACTTAGCAGAGAAAGAAATTACGGTAAATGAAGCGAAAGAAATATTCGAAGATTGGCTTAGTGAGAATGATAAATTAGTTAGTTTAACTATCGAAAATGGTGAGATTAAAGCAGTAATAAACTTAGGGCCTAATAAATTCAATTTACCACTAGAAAACATGGCTGTGACTAGTTACAGTAGCGTATCCGATGCACTACTAGAAGAAGAAGGTTGGAACACATTAACGATTGAATATGTCGGTGTTGGAACAGTATCTATGGATATCTCTGAAAAAGAATCAAATGAACTCGGTATGAATTATTTCCCGGTAGCAACCATAACTGAAAAGTTAAAGTAATAATTTAGTCACTCAAACGAGTGGCTTTTTTTATGAAAATTTTTAGCAAAATAGTAAAATAATTTACATATAGCTATTTACTTTATTTAATAGGTATAGTATAATAAGAGTATAGAAAGGAGGTGAACTAGAGTGGATGAATTTGAAAAAATCCTTGCAACAGTCGCACTTGTCGCAACAACATTCAAAGCTATCACATCAGGCTTTAAAGACATCTACGACATGACACAAGGAAAAAAGAAAAAGCGACGCTCCCCTACCAAGAAGAAACGTCGCAAGTAACACTGGAAGGAGGTTAACCCCCTCCTTCTCAATCAAATTATATCACATCCACTTACATGTATGAAAAAATTGCTTCAAAAATTCGGTTACACAAACATTGCTTTATTAATTGCCAGTACAATCATAATAACGGTATACGTTGATTTTCAGAATCCATCAACTTTAGATTATGTATTAATTGCACTGTACGGAATCACAATCTTAATTCACATCACAAGACTTATTCTGTTTATGTTTAAAGCGAGGTGAGGTAAATGGAATACACATTTGGATCAACTGAGGAACTTCTTGAATTTCTAAATGCGGAATTGGTTTCTGCAGCTGAAGCAGCTGAGATATTGGAAATATCTAAAGTTCGTCTCGGTAAATTAGTAAAAGACGGAAAGTTAATAGCAGCTAAAGAACAACCAAAAATGTTTTTAAAAAGCATGTTATTTGAGAAAAAAGATGAACTTGAATCACTACGTAAAAAGTTTAGACCGTATGATGAATAAACAAAAAATGACCAGGTACTCACTTTCAATTGAGCGCCTGGTCTATTCTATTTCGAAATTTTATTTTATTTTTTGGTCCCGTCAAACTTATGCGATTTACAACGTTAAGAAATATACACGATTTTATGCAAAGTGAAGAACAGATCAAACAAGTCATCAACGTTTACGCTGTCTGTATAAAAAGATGTATTTCCAAACTTGCATTTGGGAACGCTTTTAGGTGTAAAAAATGTATATTAATTATATTGGCGTTCCATAAAATCTCTATGTTCTTCATTAATTTTTACTGCTTTTTCCGAATTCTTTACTTTTTTTATATCTTTTAAATAATTTTCGTGGATTTCTGTTGTTGCTAAGACTTCTTCTATTGTCTCTTTAAATTCACTTGAAGAATCTTTAAGTTCTTTAGGTAGTTTCATTTTCTTAAATTCTTTGATTTTTTCAATATTATTTTGATGTTTTTCGAGATATAAATCTACTTGTTCTCGATATTTTTTGTCATAGTCCCCATCGTATGTATAAAGTTCTTCAAAATTAGTATACATATCATTGTTAATTGTTACTAGAGTTTCCCGAAAATCTAGTAATTTTTCTTCCGTTAATTCCTCAGCACAACCAGTCATTAAAATACTCATAAACATAAGCAAAGGTATAAAAAATGATTTTTTAAGCATAAGATTTACTCCTTATCTAATTAATATATCCCGGTAATAATAACATATATTAACTTAAAAGGAAAATCTGATAATTGTTTATTTTCTACTTAATTTGCTCGTTATTAAAAATGCTACAAAAGTGTCATTTTGGAAGATTTTTCACTTAGCGTTGTAAATCTGTATTTTTCTGATGCTACCCCATTTTGTGTAAAACATGTTCTAATTCACTTATCCAATTTTTCCCACCATATACAACAAAGATTGTTTCATTCTCTCCATCATCAATAACATGAATTCTTTGTGTAATGAAAAGATTTAATCCAAGTTCAACTCGATCTACATCCTCCAAACTAACTTCCCAATATAAATTAGGATTTAGATTTATAGCATGGGCGCAAAATATCAACCGTTGATTTGTTAACAACAAACGACCTCCATCAGATTTGGTTAAACTGTAATACATATTCCCTAAACCTGTGCGTATCGGAAATTCATTTGTATTCATTTCAATCTCATTGAAAAAGATTTTTTTATTTGCTAGCTTAAAATCATTAGAATCATAAGTGATTTGTTTCGACTTTGACGTAATAATATAACTACCACAGTACTCGCAAACATTTTCCTCTGGATCAAATGTTGCTGCACAGTTTGGACAATTTAAAGCTTTAACCATAGCTTCCTCGCTCCTAATATGTATTAACATAAAGTATACTTTGAATTACTAAATATACCAATATTATAAAGCAAAAAATGCCCAGGCTCAAAATTAATTGAGTACCTGGGCATTTGAATTACATGGCTGATTTATTTTACTTCATACAATTTTGTTATTTTGCTCTCATCGTTATAGACTAGCTTCAGTCCTAATAACGCGGCTATCTCACGCACTTGAACATGCGTCCTACCATCTATAATCATAGCAGGAATGGATTTACTATCATTTAACATTACTTTAGCTTGCGCTTCTTTTACTTCTTCTTTTTTTATCGTATATCCTAAATGAGCAGCTAAAACCTCTGCGATGGCAGCGCAAATAGCGTTGAAATTTTTATGATACAGAGCAACGTCGGCTTCGCTGTCTACAAAGCATACTTCAATTAGGATAGCAGGTTTATAAGTGTTTTTAAGGAAATACAGCTCAGTGCGTTGTTTAGGACCGCGGTCTTTAAGTCCCGATGCTTTTGAAATTGTAGCACTTACTTTAGCTGATAAATCCTTCATATCGTAATACAATACCTCTACTCCACGCGGAGCATCAGTAACACTTGCAGCATTAAAATGAATGCTCCAGTCTAGTTCTCGTACTTGTTTATTGTGATAATTTACGATGGTTTGGAGATTTTGATTTTGTGTAGTCGATGTATCATCATGGAACACTGAACCAGAACCATTGTATTGTATTGTTAAGATACGATGTACCTCATTTGTTACTTTACGCGCCTCATCTACTTCATCAATGAGATGTTTTGCACCTCTGATTTTCAATCCGTGACCACTGGATCCTACGTATCTTTTTGTCATTTCACTTCACCCTCTCCTGATTTATCCTTTACGATCGATAAAATATTTTTAATAAAGTCCGGCATTGGTAAGCCCATCTTTGTACCGTTTTCTGTGATAGAAATAAATTCGAGTACACAGAATGCAATGGCCGCCCCATCACCTGCGTACTCGATACCTGGAATTACTAGCGACAGTAAATACACTGATCCGACTAGCATTAAGTAATAAATTTTTCGTATGATGCCGTTGAAGCCTACCCGACTGTTCAAGTTTTGATTAACAACTCCACTCATAATGCCAGTTGCATAATCTATAGCCATAAAGCCGATTAAAACAGTCACAGCCATTCCTAAACCGTCAACCGAATATGAAACCAACGTGCCAATTGCTCCACTTACTGCAGCAACCCATTTTTCCATTAGAACACTTCCCTTTTCACAATATAAAAGCCCTATACAATAAACTGTAGAAGGCTTTTCAAGCACATATTAATTTTTATTTTTTACTGTAAGTTTGTAATAACGATAGTCATTCGGCTTCTCTAATAAAAGTCCCCTACTTTCTAAAGTTATAGCACACCATCTCAAACATGAAATTTTTTTTACTGAAGAAACTGGCTCTAATATAAAATTTCGGCTCAAAATTTTATGCATATCACCATGGGTAAAAGTAATTAAGTCTATATCACCTCTTTGCTTTAACCACTTTGAAATTGTTAATAAATCTTTCAATATCAATTTATTTACCTCTGGTGGTAAGCAAGGCTTATCATCGTATCTTTTAAATATACATCTTACAAGATAAATAGCATTCACTCGTTTTTTTCTTTTTTCTTTTTTAATTTTTTGATTTAATTCGTAATTAACTCCATCTGTTGTAATTACAAAAAATGACGCCTTTTTATTAATTTCCAGTTTTTCAGTCAATCTCATAAATTTTCTTTTTTTGTACTCTCCTATTAAAGCTACCATCAGAATTAGGCTGATGGTAACCCCAAACGGAATGTATAGTTTATCTATCCCTTCAACAGAAATTAATACAAATAAAATAAGGTAAATTATTAGTAAATAAAAAGTCACTTTATTTAATATCTCAAGTTTTCGCATATCACTTATATTGTTCACTTAGTTAATCACCCTTCCCTTAACATAGTTCGACAAAAGGAAAGGATTCCCTGCAACTTTAGGCATAAAAAATAACGCTAGCTTATGCTGCGTTTACTTAGTTGCTTGGATTTTGTTAAGATTAACTGTCATGTGTATCTCCCACTTGTTTTACAGGTGGATTAATGTACTCATACTCTTCTCGAGTAATAATTCCATTTGTCACTAGATTTTCAACTTGAGCTATTGTTAATTTTTCTGCTTTAGTTAAGCGTTTTAAAGATTCAATAAAAGGACTCATACAGTTCCTCCTCGCATCATAATATCTAAAACTGCCCCATCGACATTGGAAGTAACTTCTTTATTAACGAAGTTATCAATGCGATGAGTTTCAGCTTGGAATAGATTCAATTCCTCTTCTTCCATTGCTTTGTGCATCTCTGCTGTGATGCGCATCTTTCCATCAGAACCATCTTCAAGCATATGTTCACCCTGCATATCTTCACGCAGAATAATCAGTGCCGGAGTAGCTCTAATAGGTAGTAAACCTCTGATTGAGCTGTATTCAACGAGAGTAATGTAATTCCCCATCTCCTCTACAGCTCGCTCAAGAGCTTCCAACTCAGTTCTATCATGTTCGTTATATATATACAAAGCTTTCATCATGTACCAACCTTTCTAACTAAGAATTGTCCAGCTGTCCCAGATGTTCCAGAACCGCCATATTCAATGCCCGGAGAGCTAGAGGAGTTCACAGGGTAACCACCAGAGCCACCGGTACCGCCAGATAATGAGAAGCCACCGCCATTATTAGAGTACGAATCACCATATAGTAGAAGAACTGTTCCTCCACCGGCCCCTCCACCACCGCCTCCGCCAGAAGCACCGATGGTATATGTCCCATAACTGTTAGCTGAACCACCATTACCACCAGCCCCGCCTTGAACCTCAATTCGAGAACCAGAGCCCATTGTAATCTTACCTTTAGCGATAAGAAGAACAAACCCACCAGCCCCTTGACCAACCCCACCAGCCCCACCATCAGCGCCATTGTTATTCGTAGTATCAGTTATAGCACCACCGCCACCACCGCCACCTGCTCCACGACTAAGACCGCCAGGACCTTGTTTAGCGTATGAACGAGGAGAGTAATCAACTGATGACGCATCACTAGCTGAGCCATTACCACCGCGGGACAACATGCCATTGACACCATATGATGAGCCTTTATTGGCAATCATGTACTCAGGTCCATACGAATCAACATAGGACTTACCAGCACTACCACCATTTCCTCCTGGTGCGTGGTTTATAGCACCACCGCCACCACCGCCACCGAATCCACCACAAGTAGTAGGGTTAACATCACCATTACCGCCAGTAGCTCTAAGGTTACCATACGTATTAGTAGTACCCCCGCCATAGCCACCATTCCCACCATGACCAGCCTTTAACTCTCCGATAACACCGAGAACTTCATGGATGTTGGAACTTGGGTGGGAAGGGAACACTTTTGAGAGTGGATAAGAAACAGCAGAGTCACCACCCTTTTGATTCATATCAATAGTTCCATTAAGCGTTATATCACCTTGAGACATGATAACAAGACCGTTCACAGCCCCATATGTTCCAAGAATGTGACCAGACGGAAGAGTGAAGTCAGTGTATTGCTTGATGCAAGCGCCACTATAGGTATCAGCAAAGCGACGAATTGTTGGAGTTTCAACAACAGAATCCGTATCAAGAGTGACCTTTGTACCAACAGTGCTGCCGTCTTTCCTAGCAAGGACAATACGAATATATTTACAGTAGATATTGTTCATGTTACAAACCATGTTGTTAGAATTACTACTAGCATCAAATGTCATGTGGCGAGTCCAGTTATTGTTGTCCATACTGGATTCAACAGCTAAGCTAATACTAAGATAGCCATACTCTTTATAATAACGGAATTTAAACTGGTCTACACCAACAGCTTTGTTAGCAGTCCAAGTCCAAAGAGTCGTTCCAATAGGAGTACTAGGTTCAACTGACTGAATTGTATTTGACGGAGACTTTAACCAAGTCCTAGTGCTCGTATCAGTATCAAGCAAGCCATCAGCACCATTACCCCAGTATGCAGGGGTAGAGACACCGCCTCCACTACCCTGTAAAGTAAAATTTCCAAGTGCACCAGAGTAGCTGATTGTATAAACTCCTCCTGCTTTCATATCACCAGAATTTATAGCTGATCCATCAGACTTCACGACATTCTTCACACCAAGACCGTTCACATTAATCGTAACAGCACCCGTGTTCAACACTTTGTTTTCTAATCGAATCGTTAAACCAGCCACATATGATGCGAGTGCTGTAGGGATTGTAACAACCTTAGCGTTAGCAGTACCAGTATCAAGAGCATGATACGTATGCTGGGATATGTCAGAAACATGTTCAGTAACTGACTTTTGAAGTGTATTCAGATTTCCACTGACAATCTGAACCTTTTCATCAACATATTTTTCACTTGCATATATAACTGAAGTATCTATTTTCAATGTGACAGCACTTGTATTAGTCACTTCAAAGATAGCTTTAATAGTGAGCTCTTTGGTACTACCTTCCGAAAAAATAGGCTTGTATGTCACTGGTAATTTCCCGATTGCTAACAAAACATTATTCTCATCAAAAATACCAATTTCTCGAATTTCAAAACCACCAACCGTTCCAGGTATGACGGCTTTAACAACAATCCAATTAGGATTGTTCGGATCGGTTGTTACAGATGATGCATTACCAATCCACACTTGATTGCGTAGTGCTGTAGCTTCTTGTGTTGGTGTGTAGTAGGCACCATTACTATCACCTACACCTAATTTCGCAAAGTTTACTTGTTTTTGAGTAATCGAGGCATTTGCAATGGCAGCTAAACCAGCGTTTGTAAGTATTGTGTCAAATCTTTCACTCAATTTAATTTCCTCCTCTCGGATAAATGGTTAGATTTTCAGAGTTTGCTGTATTAGCAGCTGCTATTTTAATTTTTGATTTTGTTGACAAGTCAGTAGCTATATATGGATACACCACAATTTCTTCCCCTGTAAGTGTTGCTGCTCCTACATGAATTTTGTTTTGTCTAGAAGTTAAATTAATATCAAGCACTTCAAGCCAAGAACGATTATTTTTGTAGGTTTTTATTAAACGTTCCAGAAGTTTGATCGTAGCATCGTCAACGCCTCTATCAGATACATCTATATGTGCCTTGAAATAATAAGGATCTCCATCATATTCAAACCATTCATCTATCTTTCCTTCCAGATTCAACAATTCAAATACACGTAATAGCGCAGATTTTGTCCCTTTTTTTCGATGTATGTGTAAAGCATTTCTTACAACGTTTTTCTTTTCTTCAAGGGTTAGCCCCTCGTAAAAATCAACATGCTTCTCATGTGCTAAAAAATCGACAAGCATGCTAGGTGCATCTTTTAATAAGTACAGGTTTGAAATGGCTCTAAACTCTTCATATAATTGAGTAATTTGTATTTCAAACGCTTCGGCCAGTGCAACTGTGAATGGATCACTTTGTAAGGAGTAAGGTAGTAATTTTTTTATTAAGCTAGTCATCGATGAACCCCATAAATGTTAATTTATGCTCATCCACAACAGCTATTTTTGTTTTTTCAATTTCGGTATAACTTACCCCAATTACCTCCACACGCTCTGCTAGCTTCTCTGTTTGTGTACTTTTTAATCTATTTACGATTTCACTTGGATTGACGTCGCGGCCTAATTTAGAACGTTGCCAAACTAAATAGTCTTGATATTCAGCCTCGATTTTTTGCATGAGCCCATCAGCTACTGTTGCTTTTGAGTTAGGCAACCAATATTGCACTTCTATACTGAAATTTAGTACATCAGGAATAGTCGCTATTACGTTATCTGTGAGTGGTCTTACATCACCTGGAGAACAAATGGCTAAGATTTCATCTAAATGCTGTTGTGTTGGAATTTCACCATTTTTAAGTAGAGCCACGATTCGCGTAACGCCAGGTGAGGGGCTATCTACTTCAACATCTGCAATATCTTGACTAGATGTTAATGCATAATACTTATACGCTAATTCTGGTCCAGCAACAGAAAATTTTTCTGGTGCTAATCGGATACGCTCTGCATATGGATCATCATCTTCTATTTCCACTCCACCACTTGAAACAACAGTGTTAACAACAGATTTTACGTAAGGCAATGGATCCACTAGTGTAACTGTCTCACCTGGTAGATAATCGTTACCGATTTCACCTGTTTCTGTGCAAGTCATTGGTAATTCAATGTAATTGGTATCGATAGGAACTACTTCTACCTTTGTTGTTTGAAAATATGCCTCTGCAATTTTTATCCGTGTTCCTTGTGGAATCGGTAAAGCTACACCTCTAGTAGCCTCTAAATTGAATCCTATAATTGTAGTAGCAGCTTTTTCATCTAATCTTGATGTGTCCAATTCGTCACCTTTTAGATCCAACATATCGTCTGTCGCGTATGCTAACAGCATTTGTTTCAACGCGTGTTCAGCTCGATTTCGTTCAAATGATACAAAGACGGCCTGTGACTCAACTATCTTTCGCCTTGGGTCAGCACGTTGAAACTCTAGCCCTGTTTTATCATTTATGTGCTGCAGCATTTCACTAACAATAGATTCAGGCGACTTATCAAAAAACGTTATATCAGGTAAATTAAAGCGATTCGTCATTTATTGTCACCTTCACTTTCGTTCTAAGTAGCCCTTGTTCGGCTTCGCCTGTTATTTCAATTTCCTCGACAGTAGCCCGTGGCTCAAATTGATTTATTGCTTCAACAACATTTGCACTATGCAATGCTTTAACGATAGTAATAGGTTTATCAATTACAGACTCAATCCCAAAACCACGATCTAAAGGGCAATTCATTGTGTGAGTAGACAAAATAAAAGCGACATTTTGCAGTACTTCTTGTACCCCTGTCGCTCCGAAATTAATATTTTTCAAGGCTTCTACTTCATACAAGTTAACTCACTCCTTTAAACTTAGAATATTTAGTACTAGCTGTTATATACTTTCCACTGCCGAGATTGTACCAATCACCTTTTTTCTCATAGACGGTTAAAGTGTTATTCTTGTATGCACACCCTAGAATTTTATGGTTTGTACCCGGTCCAGAGCGTATATTAACGGACTGCACAGTAATTATAATAGTACCTGTTTTTTTCATTGATGCTTTACTGCTATTGCTGTTGTTTGAAGTTTTAGCTGTCTTTTGAGTAGTTTTCTTTGATGATTGAATAGTAATCGGATACTCCAACATTTCAATTGTTGCATCAATGGCAAGCATTCTACCTTTGTTGTCGATATCCGGATATTTCTCTGTGATTCTATTTACAACAAAAGCATTATTTGAAAAAGGGCGATTTCCAATCACTAATATTGCTCGTTTTCCTTTTCGAATATATTCCTGCCATTTCTCAAGTTCTTTTATTGGATTGACACCTAATGCAGCACGTAGCTGTATATCAAAAGAAATCGGAGCTATATCTAATCCTTCGAATTCTAGAATGGGTTTTTGATGCTTAATTTCATGCTTGGTATATCTAGCTTCCATTGTTCGGCTTAACTCATTAAATGTTTTTACTTGTTGAGCTGATACTGTAAACACTAAATCACCAAATGTTGCGATTGTGCCCATAACATCACCTCACCTCTATTCGATTTCGCCTATCATATAACCTTTTCCATTTGTGAATGAGCATACAACGTGTGCATCTACTTCTGGCAGCTCATTACCTTTAAACACCTGAATTTCACGCGATACCATATCATTACTTTCTAAACGTTTCACACGAATATTCCTTGTCGCCTCGTCAACACTTACTACTTGGCATTCTTCCATATCAATATCCCTCCAGACATCTGCGTAAATATAATGTGGTGTATGAATCATTGTGCACCACTTTAGATGCAATGTACTTACCATTTAATTTTCCGTACTCAACCAATTTAAATGTCATGCCAGCATACAGAGGTACTAATGAATACACTTTTAATGTCACTGTTGTAGCCTCTTTATTCTTTTCACGAAGCTTTTTCTTAGCAATTCTTAATGCTTCCGCTTGAGATTTCACCTCTTGTTTTACATTGAGAATACGGCCAGTCTTAGGTTGTTTTTTCGGAGTAAAAGTAGCAGAAATGGTTTTCTTTTTTACGGTATGTGTAACTTTGCAAGCTTTGTATGTGTCTGTTAATGTACTAGAGAAACTACGTTCAATTACCTTTATTAAGTCGGTTTCCTTGCTTTTACGTCTGATGTAATACTTAGCTTCCTGTTTTTCGTAATCTTCCTCATTTAAAACGACAATGCTGTTATTGGCGATTTTTAAACAGAGTCCTTCGTCTTTACATAAGCGATAGATAAAAGCTAAGTCTGTTTCATTGTCCTGTTCAACACGATCTTTTGTTGGATTATCTGAGGATTGCCAAACTAATTTCATACCATTTCTTTTCGCAATTTCAGTGAATACACTTTTTAATTTTACTTTTTCCCATGCTTTACTCTTTTCTTCTCCACGTAAACTAGACTTTTCGGATGTGGCCAATGCCATAATAGTAATCACAGATTCTCTACCATTGATCGTATCAACTTCAAATTTCCCGATTTGCTGTTTAAAGGAACTGTTTTCCCAATTCAATTTTTCAATTGTAGCTTGTATAATCGAACCTTTTGTTGGGAACCAGTCACCAATCCACAACGCCTCTTTATCTTCTAATTCAATATTTAAATCGTCTATTTCACCTGATAAATTATCTGTATATGTCCAAGAAATTAAGTGCTGATTTAGTATTTCTTTGATACTTTGATGATTATAGAGAATGTTGAGTTTTGTACTTTTGGCAACTTTCGTACTCATAGTTCATCTTCCTCTCCTAACCATTCAGGCCTTTCTGTAACGTCCTCTACCAAGACTTCAGGAACGTTTAATAAAAGCCCACCCTCAAAAATTAAAACATCTTTACATTGAGGATTGGCTTCAAATAAAAGAGGAAGCAAATACTCGCTTCCCCACAATTTATATGCAATTAAATCCCACGTTTCACCTTGTATAGTTCTATAGCTACTCAAGTGCAGTCCTCCTAGATGTAGTACCGCCTCCAGTTGGTACCTGCGCGTTATCAATACGTGTTTTAAAACTGTTTAAAGATGCAATTACAGCTTGTGTCGCCGTTTGAATACCTTGCATATTGAACATTCCAGTTGCCGATGCTATTGCTGCTGCTAGACTGGACATGTTAGATGTTGATTGATCAGTTGCTGTTTTAAGTGAATAAAACGATGTAACAAAGTCCATACTTACTGATCCTGTATACATCGTTAAATTATTCATATTAGCGGCTGTTGTGCTAGCACTCGTTTGAAGCTCCGTAAATGATCCGGTCAATGTAGTCATAGTTTGACCTACCATTGGAGCGCTAGTTGATATTGCTGTAAAGGCCGTATTAGTGGTTACTAAACTTGTTGCAAGTGTAGTCATAGTTTGCCCAATAATCGGAGCACTTGTAGCTATTGGTGTAAAGGCTGTATTAGTAGTTTCTAACGTTGTTGCAAGTTTGTTGGCAGACTCATTTAATTTTGTGGTATCTAGTGGTTTAGTAGCTTCGGTATTTGCTTGTTTCGTTGGCGCAGATGCTTGTGCCGGTTCTGGTTTAGCTGGTTCACCACCACTTCGTACAGTATCAACAGCTTTTCCACCTAACCATTTACCACCGAAATATCCAGCTGCACCACCAATGGCTCCACCTGCAACTGTACCAATCGGTCCAAACATTGTCCCAATCGCTGCTCCAGCTTTTGCGCCACCCCAGCCTCCAACAGTTCCACCTGCAGCTTCTCCAGTTGCTTTGACTTTATCTGATGATTTAAATATATCCAGGCCGCCTGAGATTAGACTTAATGGTACCAGCCCTTTACCAGCCCATTTACCTGCAGTCGATAAAGCCTTTCCACCGCCTTTGGCAAGGCCTTTACCTGTATCCCAAATTGATGATAAGACGGATTTTTTACCACCTTTACCGCCATTTGATGTTATTTCTTTTGCTGCTGAATTTTTAGATGTTGTTGTTGCTTCTTTATTATTCTTTTTTGACCCTGCCGTATCTTTTCCTTTCTTTTTCTTTTTATTTTTTGATTCTGTAGAGGTAGAAACTATATCTTCTGATTTTTTACCTTTTGAAGAGTCTTTCTTAGTTTCCTTACCGCCCCTTTTTTCCATTGCCCATCTACCGGCACCTATAGCGCCTTTCATGAGTGTTCCGCCACCTAGCATCCAAGCTGCAGCACCTAAACCTAGCGCTCCGCTAAAATTTCCCTCCATGGCACTCGATAAAGCCCCGCTAGCAGCTCCAGTTAGTCCGGCAATCCATGCTTTACCTGCGATTGTACCTAACTTCGTAAAGATTCTACCCATCGCTTCTCCGCCTGGACCGCCTAACCATGATTCAGCTTTTTGCATAGTCGTGTCTAACATGTATTCAACTTTTTCACCAAAGCCCATATCATTAAACATTTCGTATTTTTGCAGGTCTTTGCTGTATTGAATCATCATCTTTTTTGCATCTGCAGGGTCCATATCAGGTGTTATTTTTGGTTTAATCGGTTTTGATGTACTAAATGGTGCAGTAATATCACTCAAGACTTTTGCTGTAGCTTTCCCTGCTTTTTCAATACCGCCCATGTTTTTATCAAGAGTTCCCGTTATACCACCAAAAAACTTTTGAAGCACTGGTAAGACAGGTGTCATAAACTTGATTTGTGCACCCTCGATACTACTCTTTAAAAGTTTAATAGATCCAGCATAGTTATCTACCATCGTTGCGGACATTTTTGCTGCTGTTCCGTCTGATTTCTCCATTGCAGTTGTCATTCGGTCCAACTCATCTGAACCAGTCGAAAGTAAAATAGCCCAATGTTTAAATGCTTCTGCACCAAATATTGTTTGTAGCGTATTAACTCGCTGCTTATCACTCATTCCTGCTGTGCCTTTTTCTATCTCTTTTATCACGCCAGGTAGGGACTTCATTTTTCCATGAGCATCAAAAAACTCCATGCCTAAACTTTTCGCCTTTTTCGCTGCTTTTCCTTCATCCTCAGCTAATTTACCCATTGAGCTTGAAAATGCTTGACCGGCTATTGAACCCTTCAAACCTTGGTTAGCCAGCGCCATCATTGCTGCAGATGTTTCTTCGAGTGACCATTTAAATTGATTTGCGGTAGGAGCTGCATATTTCATAGCTTCACCGATCATCTCAACATTTGTATTTGCGTTAGCTTGAGCGTAAGCAAATACGTCTGCAGCATGTCCAGCTTTGGCTGCGCCCATACCAAACGCTTGCATTGTATCAGATGTAATATCGGCTGCTCTACCAAGGTCTAGCGATCCTGCAGCTGCAAGGTTTAACATTCCAGGCATGGCAGATATGATTGCATCCGTTTTCCAACCCGCTAATGCGAGGTATTCCATACCCTCTGCTGCTTGGGTAGCAGAAAACACTGTCGATTTACCAAGGTTTTGTGCAGTGTCATTAAGTCTAGTCAAATCAGCACCTGTTGCTCCAGACACAGCTGATACTTTTGACATCTGCTGTTGGAAATTACCAGCTGTATTAAGTGACGACATCGCTATACCTGCAGCTGTTGCAGTTGCACCAACCGCTCCGACACTTGCCACTGTTTTAGCTGTATTCATACCACTTGAAAAGGTGGATTTCAAAGCAGTAATCCGCCGTTGTGATCCTTCGAGTTGTTTCAGTTCGCGTGATAGCTTTGCTGTACCTTCAGCATATTGAGATTGATGGATAGTTCCTTTTCTATAATCACTTCCCAAGCGATTCATTTCTTGCTGTGCAGCTTTTGCTCTGCTGCTTAAATTCTTTAGTCCCGACGAAGCAGTTCTAAATGAACTATTAAATGATCCACCGATAGCACCGTTTATCTGAACCGTTGTTTCAAATGTTTTAGACACTATCCATCAACCCCTTCAATATCATCAATTGCTTCCATCCAAGCATTTAACTCACCTATACTTTGTTTCACCCAAAACTCCATGCTACCTGGAACACCAATGCCTAACTGTATATATATCTTTCTAAGACCCTTAGCACCATTGTTCCCTACCAACTTAAGAAAAAATTTCTTGTTTGGAACGCCACTTCTAAATAATCACCACCGTGTAATTTTCTTAAATCATCCTCCATAATGCCAGATGCCCTAGACATCAATTTCAAAATAACAGCTTGATTCCATAAATCATCAAAACCAGTACCCATTGCACGTAATTCAGCATCAATTTTTAAAATCTTATCCCCAGTCATTGTTGTAAAATCAAGTTTAACTTCATTTAAAAGCGTCCCATCAATATCGATAGGACGCTTGATTTTAACCATTTTAATTTCTGGGTTCTCATTTTTTGTTTTTTTGTCATTCTCTTGACCATTTGGTTGCTCGTTTTTTGGTTGATCAAGTACTTGTTCATTTTTTTGTTCAGTTGAGTTTTCAGTTTTCAATTTTCTATCCCCAATCAATTGTTTTTTATATACCTAGTGCAGCACGTAATTTTTCCATATAATCGACATCTCCGACACGATAAATATAGTTAAGTTTATCAATCTCAACCAATGTCTTTCCGTCATACTCCATTTTCAAATATAAAACTTCGACTTCCGTTGACGCTTCGTAAGGAGATCCTTTTGATACCTTACCTAAATCATTATTCATTGGAATCCCACGTATAACAACACGGTTCACTCTAAACTCATGACTACCTTTTAAACTATCATATTCTTGGTTTGCTAATCGGAAATCTAACTTTATCGCAACCGGCTTTAAAAACTCCAATAGTTCCTCGCCGATCATTCGCCAGTTAATTGTGGTTTTCATTGACTCTAAGTGGCTAAAGTTTGGTGAATCATATTCCCCCATAACTCCTCCTCCACTTACAGTTTCAGCCTTTGGATTTAATGATGGTAGCTGTAAATCAGCTACTCCCTTTAATTCAGGGCTACCATTTACATATGCTCTAAAATCATTTAATTTTTCAGGGATTCTTGGCATTATTTTGTGCCCCTTCCTTAGTTAAAAATTTTGTCGTAATAAGATGTGTCTACTTGTAATATGTTTTCAATTTCTTGTGCTGGCGTTGGTTCAGCTACAAAATAGCGGAATATTATTTTACCTTCTGTTAACTGTTCCTTCGGATTATCTTCCGCTCGAGCTTCTACTCGGCCACCAATAATTGCTCCTTCACCTTGCAGACCATTCATCCACATATTCATCTCGTCAACAATCTCATCAACAAGACGTCTACGGATTGGACCATCTACTTTTTCCCATGTTTTAAGAACAATTGTATTGCCAATAAAATTATGCATTAGACGCGTTGCGTGGAATTTATCTTTTATATCCGTAACATCTGGATAAGCAGCTGTGTAATTCCCCCATGTAACAAATCCATTTACAAAGTTTAATGCTGTTACAATGCCTTGATCATTTAAAATTTCTGCCTGATTCGGTTCCAATTCTACCTCTTCGTAGCTGTCACCCTTTTTGACAACAATCTTATCAATAGGAATTGTTTTATTTGATGCAGATTCATATGGGTAGTTTTTGTTGATTGTGCAAACTTTTAAAATGTTACAAGCTAAATGAGTCGATAAGTGATACACTTTATTTTTTTTAGCGACTAATGGCCAACAAAAAGCTTCTAGCTTGCCTGTATAGCCGTTGTCATTTTTCCAACCAAATACATCCGTAAACACTACAGTTTCGCTTGTATCTGCATCTGTTAAAGCGAACGACTTGAAGTACTTATTTACTGAAGTTGCTTTTGCTCGCATAACTGCAGCTACAGTTGGATCAAGTGCAAATTTCGGTGCTAGGATTAAACTAGGTACCATGCGTAAACGTGGAAATACCTTATTAATGCACTCTAAACCTGATGCTTTCCCTGTATCAACATCATATCCACCTATTACATCAGTGGCTGTAACAAGCGAAGGATCCAACATATCATACTCTGCTATAACTGCTTCTTGGATGGTTAAAAAAGCGATTGTAACTAGACCATCATCATTAAATGACGCAATATAATCTACATCTTCTTTTAGCGTTTCATTATTCGCTATCAACTTTAGTGATTTTTTAAGTACACCATAATTTTTAATCGTAGCTTTATGATTCTCGATTGTTAACGTTTGTTCTGTAAGGCGCTTTTTATGCACTTCTGGATCTAATACATTTACAAAAATAAACGGAGCTACTTCAAACTCAATAAACGCTGCATCTGCTACTTCACATAACGTATAGTTGTCCCAATCCTTCGAAAACCCAAACTGCTTTTTAAAGTCTGTGAAAGATTCACATTTAATTGGTTTATTTACATTATCAATGCCCTGAACTAAATTGACAGGTGCTGTACCAAAAACAACAGGTACGATGCCAGGAACAACAGTAGGTGTTCCTGGGCTTGTTGGTTCCTCAAACACGCGCGAACCGTGTGCCATATTACTTCACTCCCTCAAAGTATTCTATTACTTTATTGTAAAACATCGATTCTACTGTTCCAGAATCATTCAAACGCATTTGAACCTCGCTTAATTTCTGAATAGGTACAAATAATTGTTTAAAAGCTGGACATGCTTCAAGATGATTCTCTACTTGTTTCGGATAACCACCTTTAAAAACAGAATAACGTTGTACCCCTTTCACTGGAGGTCCAACGTAAATTAATTGCTGTTCATTTTCTTTTGTCTTTTTAACTGCCTCGTCAACCTGTTCAGTTGATGCAGTTTCTTTTTCTTTTGCCTTTTTAATTGCATCACCAACATTTTCAGACGATACCTTTTCAGATACTTCAATAGTCATCTAATACACTCCTGTCCCAAGCTACTTGCGGTAAATTGAACTGTACATCCATAACACCATGCCACATAGGCTTCATTTGTTCTTCAAATAACGTTGTACTCATTTTTCCTGTTAGTACGGCTGCACCAAATATTTGTTTTTTTCCTAATGCAATTTTTATTCTATTAATGACATTTAACGTGTCGCGCCAACCATGTTGCTCATCTTTGCTATATGTTCCAATAACTAATCTAAGTGTGGCGACATTCTCTTTATATTGTTCTTCATCTTCATCTAGATAACGCACAATAACAAATGGATAATCCTCTTGTTCTGTATCTTCACCTCTACGTGAAGATTTTTCTTTTGGAGGTAAATAGCCGTCATATACCGTAGGAGCTTTTTCGATATTTTCATCTTTGGTAGATAATCGCATTTCTTTCAATTCCTCATTTAGAAATACAACTAGCTTGTCTATTAAATCGATATTTAACATTTAGGTCACCCTCTAAGTAATCGGTTTAGTTCATGCTCTAGACGTTCATCAAGCACCGTTTGGCCACGTTCAATTATTTCTTCCGCTATTTCTTCTTTACCCATCATCTGTGCAATTGAAGGACCATATAATCCTTTGATTGGCAGTCGATTCTTGCCTACACGTGTAAATACATTTACATGTGAATTGCTCATGGTATTAACAAATCCATGCTTAATTACTTTTCGGCTACTGCCTTTTTTTACACGAGCTCGAACGATTACAGTGTCTGGCGAATTAGGTGTAACGTCAAATTTCATTAATGGTGTAACAGGACCACTTGCTCGAATCTGAGCAGATAAATTGCTAGCTGTTGCATTTCGTATTTTTATAAGTTTTTTTATATCCCCAGCTTTCACGATATAATTTTTACGTATTAATACACTACTTCTTGTTCTTGCAGCTGTTGCAGACCTGTTAATAGCTCTCACTAATATTTTTTTTGCTTCTTTTGGCGTTTTTTCAAATAGCTTTTCGATTCTTTCAGCATTATCAACTCGTATTTGGATCATAATTAATCCTCCTAACTATCGTTGGCCGATAAAATGATTTTAATAATACCCATATCTTCTGAGGATTCTTCTACGTAATATTCATTCCCGTCTAAATCTAAAATACGGCCAACTTTCGGGACGTAAAAATCACTACTTCTCACAAAAATAGTTTTGAAATGTGTAAACACTTCTTGTGCAGCACTTAGTTGGTCTTTCCCATAGCCTTTCAGTTCTTCAAGGCTTGTATCTTCAACTACTAATCCTAACGTTTTCCCATCTAATTCATGTTCTTCTGCAAATTCATTGGCATTAAAAAAAACACTAGAAAGGTCTTTTTCTAATGCTTCCTTAAAATTCATATTTCCACGCTCCCTTAGTCCTCTAATTGATCTAAGAAATATGCCACTTTATCATTTTCCACAATTAAAGTAATAATATTTGACTTGCTAATATTACCTTTCCATTCTAGACCTTGTTGTTTAGCACCATCTTTTAACTCGTCTAAATCAAAGTTAAGGTCCAGCGTCTTTTCGATAGGTTCATCTTTCAGCACATTGGTTTCAGTTTGCTTTTTAACAGTTGGAATTACTTTCTCATCCTCTTTTACAACTGCAGTAACAACACCTAATTTTAGAAGTCTATCACTCTCTTTTTCAGTTATTGCAGATTCTGCGAGAAAATCACCTAGATAATATCGTTCACCATTATGACGTAATGGCGATAGTACTTTGTATCCTCTCATACAAACCCTCCTAGACTACTTTTGAAGTTAACCATGCATCTACATTTCCTGGCTTTGGGATAGGACGAGATGCAAGGCGGACCATTTTTTGTTCATTCTGATGGTCTGCCCAAATTTTAGGAACACGCTCACCCTCGTAAGTCATAAACTCGTCATTTTTCTCCATCTGTGTAATAGCACCGTATGCAAAGCCTGCGAAATTTTTCTTAGCTAGAATGGCCGTATCAGCAGGGATATATGGTTTTTCTTCTCCATTATCATCTAAATACCAATCGTCATAAGTATAGATTTCAACCCCTAACCCTGGTAACTTACCAATGAAAGTTACAGCATCACTTTTAATGCTAGGTTCAATATTACCGAAATTCATATTCTTTTTATCAAACATTTCTTTGATAATAGGGTGATTAATAAATGCTTTTTCTGCATTTTCCCCAAGAAGTAATGTGTCTGGTGCTACACCTGAATTTTTTGTTACTAATTTTCTCCACTCTTTAATATCTTGGTACGGATTTGAAACATATTCTTCCTCAGAATTTTGAGTATAGTTATCCCATTTGTCAGCACCTGATAAAGTGACGCCTTGAGTAAAGTTAAAATCAAGTTCCTGTTCTACAAAACTATCAGGACCTTCACCTGTGTATCCCTTCATAATAACCTTACCGTTAATCAATGTTTGAGCAGCTAACCACTCTTCACGACGGCTAATCATTTCATTTAATTCAATTAAATCATTCGCTAAGAGCTCACGTGATCGTTGAGCAGGTGTTTTTGTACTAACTACACTTTCTCCAGCTAGTCGCTTTGTAATATCATCAATTGTTAATGATTTTTGTGGGGCAATACGTGGGGCAGTGTATTTTTCAGTACGGTACCCATCACGTTTAATTGTTACACCACCGGTACGTGGTGCCACAAATGGTGCCATTTTTCGTTTACCTTTTGTGTAATCAATTAGAACATCTTCAGTTGGGAATGTTTCAGGTGTATTAAAAAAAGTGTCACGCAAGAATGTGTGCACTTTTGGCATTTGAGTAATAGCTTTTAAGATTGTAATAGTTTTATATAGTTCCATGTTTGTTCCTCCTTAAATTGAACCCTTTAAATAAATTCCTTTAGTGCGTAAAACATCATAATGAACAGATACTTTATCTGTACCATCTGTAAGTAAAGCATCTGAATTAAATGATCCTGAAATATAGGTTTCAGCAAAAACAGCCTTCCCAGGCTCACTTCCTGTGTCAACGTCATCCGTCAAAATGGCATCTGCAAGGATTGGTGTTGTAGCTGTTGTACTGGCTACTAAGTATTCCCCGTCACTGTCTATACCAATGATTGTGCCTTGTAATAAAAGACCTTGGCCAGTTTTTAATTTAGCCGATCCTGTTTGAATGGGGAATGAAGTATCATAGATTAAATTGTTTGGCTCATAAGAACCGACTTGACCATTTAACTTCATTATTGTTTTCCTCCTTTTGCAAAAATATTAGCTAACGCTTTTGCTTCTTTTTCTACCTCATCAATAGGATCAGATTGAACCGGCGCATTAGAACCAGGAATTTCGTTTAATGGTGCAGCATCTTTTTGCATATTAATTAATTGATTTTGAGCTTGTTCTTTTTGAGCCTTTAAAGCATTAATTGCAAACTGTGCAGCTGGAATAGGATTTTGGTATTTCGCATTATTAACTAATGCTTCATTGCCTGGCACTGCAATATCTTCAATTGCTTTGATTCTAGAGTTTTCAGCTTTTACACCTTCTGCATACCCCATATTCTTCACTTGTTCAAATAGTTCCGGATGTTCATTTTGTAACGTCTGTAAGTCCATAACATCATTTCCTCCATTATCTTTATTTTCATTTATTAAATTGTTAGCTTGATTTACAACCTTCGCTGCAGGATCTCTTGCCATTTGTTGCCTTACTTTATCAATGACTTCTTGAGGTATTACGCTGTTAATGCCTAAATCAGCAACCGCATCAACTTCTTTTTCAAACATAATTGCATCTATAAATCCATGCTCTTTGGCTTGTTGAGCTGTCATCCATGTTGTTTTATCCATCATATTTTTTAATTCATCACTAGATTTACCTGTTTTTGCAGTATAGGAATTAATAATCGAGGCATTTACATTTTTCAAGAACTCACTATTATCATCCATTACTTGATAATCACCATGTGCACCATTTGCTGCATTATGAATCATCATTTGTGCAGTAGGCGACATCATAACATTCGTTCCTGCCATTGCAATTACAGACGCAGCACTTGCAGCAACACCGACAATTTCGACATTAACTGTACCGGCAAAAGATTTTAGCGCTGTGTAAATTTCAGAAGCACTAAAAACAGAGCCACCCCCACTATTTATCACAACCTGTAACTCTTTAAGGTTGTTTTTAATAGCCTGGTCGATAGAGTTTATTACCTTCCCGGGGCTCACAGCTGGAATACCAAAATAATCGTAGATCCATTGATCACCATCGTTAATAACAGGTCCTTTAATTTCCACTCTCATTATTCTTTCTCACCTCCTTCATCTGATTTATCAGATTGAATATTTATATTTACAGGTGTATTAAAACCTGCTTCGTTTCGCAACTGTTCCTCACGTTTTCTCAATTCATGATTACGGAAGAAATCAGTTCCTGTTAATTCTTGTGCTTCTCGGGTACGAGTGCTCAAATCTGATTCAATACGTAAAATTGCCGCTTCTACTTCTTTTTTAGGATCTAATTGACCTTGTGTTGGTCCATTCCATTCTGCACTACAATATGCTTTTCGAATTAAAGGATCATCAAAAAAGCCAGGTGCATGTATACGTCCTTTTAAAACTGCTTCCGCAAGAAACTCTTCATAAATAGGCTGGCAAAAATTTTTAGCTAACCACATTCGACGCTTTTTAAACATTTTCCAGGCTTCAAGTAAAGCGCCTCTTGACGCTGAATAGGATGAAGTAAAGTGTTTCATTAATACTTCATAAGGAATCTCTAAAGCAACCCCTATTTGACGAAAAATAGCTGTTGTGAAAGCATCAAAATTTGGATTTGGCCTACCTGGATTAGATTCTTGAATTTTTTCTCCTTCACGAAGAAATGTGACAGAGCCATTTCCGATATTTATCTTTGAATTATCTCCCTCATTGTCATCATCTTCCCCATCTCCAAAACCTCCACCAAAATCGTCTTGTTCTGAAGCTTCTGTTGTAATAAACACTGAATACATACCACTTATAACAGCTGCCATTAATTCAGCATCTGTATATCGATCAATTTGTTTTAAGCCTTCGATAACAGGTGCTAAAATCGGTATTCCACGACGTTGTTCTGGACGTTCAATATCTAATAAATGAATAACATTTAAACGTCCAGAGAGCTTTCCATACTTTTCAACTCGCTTCCAATCATTTTGACCAGTTAAAGAGCTATTTGGATGTTTATCTGCAATGTGATAGGCAATAACTTCACCTGTTGAATCTATCTCTACACCATTGATTAACCGTTCTTCATAAAATGTATTTATCACTGGATTACAAATCCTATCAGCTTCAATTAATTTCACTGTAAGTTCATACAATGAACCAACTCGTTTTTTATAGGGCATAATTGCAAAACAGTCCCCAGAAGCCAAAGTTGATAAAAGAGCCAATTGTTGTAATTGGCCAAAGTCACACATACGATTTGCATCACAATTTTTAGAATCAGCCCAACATTCAAACTCACGCTCAATTTTATCCTCAATAGCTTCGGCTTCTTCTTGTGAAAGGCCTAAAAAATCGCCGTCAATTTGAGCATTTAATTTCAGCTCATAACCGACGACGTTGGTTACTATTGATTTTAATGATCCACTAGCGATAGGTGCTCCCATATACAAATCTCTGGAACGTTCACGCATCGTTTCGACATTACGCTCTATATCATCAATTGGATCACTTAAAGAACTAATCCAACCTACAACAGAACGTTTTGTACCACTTGCAGCATGATTGCCATAGCCAGTAGAGTTTATAGGTCCATTTTTTAAAGTAGCATTCCCTCTTATACCTATAAATTCTTTTACCTTTTTTATGCCTTGATGGAATCTATTCATAATTCTCACCTACCTTCTAACAATCACGAGGAATAAATTGTTTTGTTCTTCGCATCCGTTTGCCTTTTTGTGCCATTTCAAGCTCAGAAACTTTATTTTCCCAATAGGTAATGCGTTTAGCGACTTCAGATAAATTGGCTTTTGTTAAACTTCGATTACTTATTGTGTAGCTTTGTGCATTTGCAATAGCACGCTCAGCTTCTAACCAAATCCTTAGATTTTCTTGAGCTTCCTCTAATGTAATAGCCATTAATAATTTACCTCCCTTACTCTTTTTCTTTTTTTCTTAACTCCATAAATACCAGCATATTCTTTTTCAAAGTTCGGATTTACTATTTCAATTGCTGCTGTATTATAGACACGTAAATCAAACGGTTCGTTTCGAGCGCGTTTCTTGACCCATATATGATAAGGTCTCCCTTTTTCATGACGTGTTTCCAGCTTCTCAGCTGTTAAACCAAGAAAATAATTTAGTTCATAGCCTTGTCCTTTTGGGAAATGACAATAGTTTGGACCAAATTCATCTACCTGAAGGCTAGAGAGAACACGTGCCTTCCCATCATTAACACCGAGGCGAACAAGCAGTGTTTTCAATGGTTTTGGTCTTGATGTACCTGCTAAAAGTGGAATGTACTCACCTTTTACCGCACTTGCACCCTTAATAGCATAAATTCGCCGCGCTTCCCTAGCTTTTGTAAAACGGTAGACCTCCTGTGTAAAGTGACCACCTGAGTCGATGCAAGTACAAGTTATGCCAAATTGTTTACCGTTTGCTTTGCTCCAACGTTTTTGGAGCCATAAGTCCAGCTGTTGCCATGTTTCATCTTGTTTCAAATCTCCATATAAAACATGATATTCAATCCCCCATGACTCTCGACCAGCGCCCCAACCGACCACTTCAATTTCAAATCGATCGTCTTGGACGTCGACAGCAGCAGTTAGCACTTTAACCGGGCTTGGAACTTCGGCATCATATTTTTCACGACGTTCAAATAGAATATCTTCATCGACCGTTGTTCCTTGTTCTTCCCATGACTCACCTAAAACGGTGTTCTTCCATGTTTTCAACTTTTCCAGTCCGTCCCGTTTCGCTTCTAAAAAATCTCTCACGATTTTCCCCCACGTTACCCATGGACTGGCAAATTGGTTCAAATGGAAGCCACGACGGCGTGAATGTTTCTTTTGTGCAATCCATTTACCTTCAGCACGCTTCCATTCACGTTCGCTATGTAAACACCCACATTCATTACAAGCATGATTTACTTCATCCACAATAAATTCGTTATCTTCTGTTTTATGATACTCGAATTTTATTTGCTCCCATTTAATTGGCTGGAATGTAACACATGAAGGACAAGCAAATGACCACTGCTCCATCGTACTATCTTCATACAACTGCTCAATTCGCGAAGTACCTTTATCAAGTGGCGTCGATACATAAACATGCTTACGATTAGATGGAAAAGTTGTTGTACGCATTTTTGCTAAATTAATCGGATCTCCCTCTTTACCAGCAGACACCGGATAACGATCTACCTCGTCACATAGCAAAATTCGAATTGGTCTACTTGATAAAGATTTAGCTGCATTTGCACCAACAATCGCAATGGAACCACCCAAAAAGGCTTTTTCATCTATTGTGTTCCCTGCATTTTTTGCTACTTTATCACGTAATGCCTTGCTTGCTTGAATCATTGTGGAGAGCCTTGTTGTTGAGAAATATCGAATTAATTTTTTGTTTGGCAGCATAAACATAATTGGACATGGATCATAATCTATGTGATAACCAACCATGTTCAACATAAACTCTGTTTTACCAACCTGAGCTGATGCCATAATCGCTACTTCTTCAATGTCTGAATCTGTAATACAGTCCATGATATCTCGCATATAGGGTGCACGACTTGTACGCCAAGGACCCGACTCAGCAGATGTATCAGAAGTCAAAATACGATAATTATCGGCCCACTCTGAAACTGTTAAATTTGGACGTGGGGACCACAGTTGCGCTAAATCTTTAAATAAATCGATTGTTTTTTCTTTAACCAATTTATTCGCTACTTTCTTTTTCAAAAAGTTTAGGCGAATAATCTACTAAAACGTTCAAAGCATCTACGATTTCTTGTTTTAAAATTTGTTCAATCGTTTTAGAAGATTCACCATCCAACTGTGGGCTAATCCGTGTTGGTAATGACAATAATTTCGATTTAGCGCTTAAAATCATATCACCCATTACCAGGCGGACATCCTCTGCAGCGTGTAATTGCCCTCTTAATTGCCGCACTTGTAATTCTGTTTTTTCTTTCTTTAAAATTTCATGCTCAGTTTTAACATCAACATGACGTGGCTTCCCTTCTTCCTCTTTACCACCTGAAGCATGCTCAATATAAGCAAGTATATTTTCAGCCATATTGTATTTTCCACGGCCGCATTGTGTGAGTACACCATCACGTGTTAACTGACGAATCCATTGCGGCGTTTTTCCTACCAATTTTGCAAATTCACTTGTTCCAATTTCCAAAGTAGTAAGGCCCTCTACTTTCGCTTTAGATTTTGTCATATCTCACACCTCACTTTCGCTTTTATGCTTATATCCCCGCTTCATTTTCCAAAATATTAGATGAAGGATTTTTTTCAAAGTTGTAACTTTCAGCTCCCTCAAGCGAAAGCGAAAGTAAAATTTTTCGAATAAAAATAGACCACTTTTGGGGCTCGCAAGCCCCGCATGCAATAAGAGTCCTAGAAGAACCTAATGTTTTCCTATAAATTTTTCTTTTTACCATGCTTTTTCAGTTCCATTAAAGTATCAGCAACATCTTCTGCACTCTTGCTTGTTGTTGCACCCAGTCTCTTAGCAGTCACTTCTAACTTCTTGAACTCATTAGTAATCAATGTTCAGCCCTCCACAATTAATAATGATTAGCTCATTAGCTTTTATAGTCTGTTTAGCTTTCGACTTTATATCTTCAAGACCGCACACCCTATTCATAACCCCACGATTAACGCCTATGATTATTTGTTGGTCGATAGGATATACAGTCTTCAAGGCATAATAAAAAGCCCTACCATTAGAGGTAAGACTTGTTTAAACTATTCGTTTTCTTTGAGTTATATATTGATTACATTATCTAGATTAATGAATCTTTAAGTACTTCTTTTGTGTTTAAGCTTGAATATCTATTGAAGTATCTTTTTAGTTCATCTTCCTGACCCAACTCTATGAAATACTTTATCACTGTAATCTCATGAATTGTAAATTGGGAAAAGAAAATATTTAAATATTTATTTTTAGTGGTATTTTCAAAATCTGTATCATCTAAAAATCTAATTATTGTTCGAACACTTTTTATGTAATTTGAAAGTGGGAAATTTAATATTTCATTTACATTAACAAAAGATTTCTTTTTATATGAATTTGCTCCATTAAGTAGTTCATCTCTGAAAAGACGTGAAAATTCATGTGCAGTATCTTTTTTGTTATACTTTTTAATTTCATCAAATGTAAGTAAATAAATCTGTTCAATGTAAGGCACATTGTAAGAATTCAAATATCTACCTTCATCTAATTTATTTTTCAAATCACTTATACGAGATAATCCTTGCATTTCTTGTAATTTAACACCTGAGTAATGATTTAAATTATTTATATAATTTATATAAGTTGAATAATAATTATACCATTCTTTTATATCATCAAATTTTCTAAAATGGTCTAGAAGGAAAGAATGGAAACCTTCCGTTTCAAAACCTTTATTTACTTCTTTTAAAAACTGAACAATTACGTTTCTACCACTGCTTTCTAAAGCTTTCAAATCATTAATTAAATTACTATGCATACTAATCATATTAAAAAAAGTGGTTTCGAATTGTTGAAGTTTCATTGTCTCATTTGTAATTCTATATTGTTCATTTGCTTTAGCTAATTCCTCTCTTGTCATTCGCAATTCCTCTCGCTGCAATCCTAATTCCTTTCTCTGCATTACAATGGTAGAGATTAAAAACAATATACTGGCTAATGATAATAATCCTACAGTTGAACCACCTAAGAAGTCTCCTACAGTCCCTAAATTTGCGAATGAATCGAATGTAAAACTAGATTTTGATAAAAAGAAAATTAATATTGGCGCTAATATAGCGAAACATATAGTAATTATTCCACCAAAAATCCACTTATTTTCATTTTCTTTTATCCATTCTTTATATGGTTTCTTTTCACTTGACATACATCTCACTTCCTATCACCTATATCATAAGATAAATGGAATGGATTGTCATTATAAGAAATATGAAGCATATTAAAAAGCCGATAACATTTCGTTACCGACTTTGTATGTTAATTGTTACGCGATTCCAATTGTACAAGCATCATCCTACCACTTCCTAAATTGGCGTGGAGATATCCCAATTAGGAATCTGCTTTACTTGCTTCTCTTGTAATAGAGTTTGCCATAAATCACTATTTACTATTGCAAGAATAGCATCCATCTCTAAGAAAGTTATTTGTTCAATCTTCTTGTTTACTCGTTCATAAACATCTTCAACGCTTGTGAAATCATCCCATGGTTTCATTTTATCAAAATGAATATTTCCTATAGTTTGATACATATAATCTTCAAAATCATATGGGTCTTTAAATACTTTACGCATCATTTCGTTTACCACTCGGTAAGTTTCCTCTGTTGTTAATGGTCGGTTGTTTGGTGTGTTAGTCATTTATCCTTCTCCTTTGAGTGTTATTGTAATTACTTGTTCTAATACCTATTAGAACCCTGCTTAATCAAATATAGAAGAAGCAACAATAATTTAGTCACTATTCCCTTCCTCCTTCCTTTAGGCATAATAAAAAGCCACAGCTCATTGTGAGTGTGACTTTTATTCGTGAGTTATTTTAAAGCATAATCAGGAACAACAAAGACGCGTGTTCCGCACTTATCGCAAACATATTTCGGCTCGTGATCCTCTTTGTATATTCGTTGGTATATTAAATCATACGATGGAGTATTACTATCGTACGAATCAGATAACCTAGACCACTCTGATTGATAACTTAATTTATTTCCGCAATCACAGTAGTTAGAATTTGTACCCTTATCGTCCGACATTGATATAACCTTTTCCTTACTCAACTATTCACCTCCCATCTATCTACCTATCTATCATAGGATAAATGGAATGTTGTGCCAATAATACAATTCTGACACATATAAAAAGAGACTACCAATTCAGTAGCCTCTCAAGGCATAATTCAAAGTCTCGACTCGTAGTGAGTGCGACTTTAGCTTTAATTTATATCTTCAAGTTCTTTTTGAAGAATTTTAATTTGATCTTTTACATATTCATCAAATGATACAAATATCTTTTTTCTGGGTTCCAATGACCCTATTAAATTTATTAGTGTGTTTTCCTTCCGGTGTTCAGGTATGGAATTTAGACCACTAACATCTATATACAGGTTATTTAATTCTCTACTAAATTTTAAATAATCCAGAGCATAACCATCCATTAACACTTCGTCATTCAAGTTATTAACAGTATTAACTATCCAAAAAAGGTCTTTTTCACTAAAATTCAGTCTAATATTTATTATTTCATCAAATTGTAAACAATATTCTCTTTTAAAAAAATCAATAAACATAATAGCTTCATTGTTTAATAACTCAAGTTTTTTTAAATTTTGTACTATAACTGCTTTTCTTTGTGTTTCTTCTTTTTTCTTTTCATACTCAAATTGTTTATTCATTTGATATGTAGCAACAATATAAGCACCTAGAGCTCCTAATGCACCACCAATCATACTTAATATTCCTCCGATAATTGAGGCTTTATTAGGACTGTCTTCTCCGATTACTTGAAAAGCAATTGCTATAATTCCAAATAAAAATACTCCTGCAAAAATACAAAGGATTACTTCTATGACTCTTTTCATTTGAATTCCTCCAAGATTTACTAGGATTATCTTATCATATAGAAATATTAATGACTATAATCATAATAAAAAGCCACACCTTGTTAGATGTGACCTTGAATTGTTATTATGTTATTTCAATTAAATCATTATTTACTCGAGTTACATATGAATATCTATTATAAATGATAGCTGAAGAATCTTCTTTTATAAATTCAATATAATCGATTTCACTTGGTCTTGCTTGCCTTATTTGAGTTCTGGCCCACATCATAATTTCAGAAGATTGCATGTTGTATATTGCTAAAATTTCACCTACAGCATCTGCATTAAAATAACCATTAAGAGTTTTCACTTCACCATTTTTCGTTTTAATTATCATTTTATTATACAAGTTAAATCCCTCCCTTTTTTTAAAATCTTATCATAAAAAGAAGCCCATCCACAGAGGACGAACTTCTAAACTAAAGAAGGTTAAACTTTGCTTGTTTTCGAAACACACGTACAAGCGAACGTGCTTATATTTGTAAGGCAATTTGTTTACGCATTTCCGTGCGCTTTGTTATTACTTCACAATATCAATTTAACATGGTTTAGAGCGTAATTCGCTATATGGCACAATTACAATGTATATACTTGAACTATGCAACTTTTGTTACTACCAGTGCAGAAGACTCATAGGCAGCACTGAATGCTGCAGCTATAATTATTCGTATAACATCACCTTGGTTTAACATTAATTGATCCGTTCGAGAAAGCATACTGATTTCGGTAACACCACCAGTTCCTTGCGTTTGATATACAGTTCTTTTTGTTGAGTCAGGAATTCCGTTAATAGAAAGATTAAAATCAATGGTGTGCCCTACTGCGCCACTTCCATTTACTGAAGTTGAGAATGTGATGGTATAAATCCCTGAGCTATTAACAGTAATAGAATCGTCAATGATGTCTAGCGTTACTCCACTAGAAGGTCCGACTGTGTCGAAATCAACATTAGTACCAGGTACAGCTGGTACTCCTGCTAAATTATGATACAGTGAACCGTAAACTGGTGTAAACACTGGTGGTGGTTCTGGTACATCTTGAGGAACAGTTGGCCCTTGTGGACAACTAGAAACCCTAAACCAGAAGAAACTTTTACAGTCTTCACAGCCATCGCAATCCTCGCAACTCTTTTTGAATCCCTCGTTATCAGATGACAAATATATCCTCTCCTCTAATATTATGATTAGAATATATTATGTTTATAATACTAAACCCACCCGAGTCTTTTAGCTGTTTCATCAATCAGCATATTTCGTTTACGCAATACTCGTTGTACTGACATATATAATTTATCTGCAACATGTGACCATTCATACGCTTCGTGCTTATCAAAATATCGCATATCTACAATTGTTTTTTGGTCATGATCTAATTCTTTGTAAAGTTGCTCAAGTGTTGTGATGATATTTTTTAAATGCTGGTAGTTTTTATCTTCTGCAAGAATAATAGCTTTATTTCCTGTCGTGTCGGAAATGCGATTTGATTTGCCTCCACCAATATTTATATCTGTTTCTTGATGCGCATTCAACAACTCCCATTCACGATAGCGCAACTGCTTTTTAAGCTCATCTAAATTCGACCAGTATTCTTCAATAGTTTTATTTTGTACTGCTGATAATTTACTCATATGCCCTCCACAATTGATAAATGCCATTTCTGTATTTCACTACGCGATAACGTAGGCATTTGCAGCACCTTCTTTTAAAATTTGTAATTATTGAGATAATCTTCTCTGCAAAGCGAACTAGTATTGAGGTTAATAAAATTATTAGTACATTCTATTAACATAAATATGAGTTCGTACGCTACTTACTTTTAAATACCCCTTGTATATCTCACTCACTTACTTTTATAATTTAATTAACAACATAATTTGGAGGGTATTATATGGTAAATCAATTTCGTAATCCCAAATATGAACAACCCGTTTTCAAATGTAGCAAATGCAATTTGGTTACATCCCATAAAACAAGCTGTGTTAATGAATCAGGGACTTTGACTCCAATAGTTAACGAATTAAGCAGCACTTTGGACACATTCGATAAACATTTACATCAAATATTTCTTTCAATTTGTAATAATTGCTCTTCGAAAAGCATTTGGCTGAGATCTAGATATGGACATGAATTAAAAATTTTCCCTCCAGTAAGCACTAGTGATTTTCCTGAACCCCATTCAGATATGCCTGATCAAGTAAAAAAAACCTATAATGAAGCTGGAGAAATTCGTATGCTCTCACCTAGAGCATCAGCTGCGCTTTCTAGATTAGCTTTAGAACAACTTCTAACTCATTTAGGTTATACTGACCCAACATTATACAAAAAAATCGAGTCATTAATAGCTCATGGTAATGTTGATACATATCTAGCTCAATCGTTAGAAGTAGTTCGAAACTTTGGTAATTCTGGTGCACATGCAGGTGAAATTCAACTAGAAGAAGATCCATCTATAACTAATTTCTTACTAGAACTATTAAATATAATCGTGGACAGGCTAATTTCTCATCCAAAAAGGACTGAAAAACTTTATAATTCTATACCTGACAATAAGAGAAGGTCTTCTCCTGCTCAAAAAGTTACAAAATGAAAATAATATCCTTTAAGATGCTAAAGAGTGATTTAAAGTTTTTTAAGTCACTCCTCTTTTAGGATAACTGTACTTTTTCCTAATCCCACACTGATCATAAAAGTTCATTTCTCCTGATTTCAATGATATATTTTCCGTTTTCACCACCATCTTCGGCTGTTTTTGGGTATAAAAAAGAGCGCCTCAAAAAAACAGGCACTCTATTCAATTTTTATTCAGTCTCGTTTGACTGTTGATTGACTTCATCCATGCTCATTTGACCATCTGGAGCTTTGTCTTTCTCTGGTGGCGTAGTTTCCATTACCTCTTTCGGTGTTCCGTAGTGATACTGAACATCAACTAAGAAATAAACTCCGTTTTTATTAAACTTTTCAGTGATCTTGTGCATGTTCATTTCATCATTTTCTTTTGCAGCATTAACGATTTCTTCTGCTTCTTCTCTTTTGTAAGCGATCCATTGTTCTTTTTGCACTAATAATTTTTTCATGTTTTATTTCCCCTTTTCTTCTTTTCGTTTTTTACGTGCTTTTGCTAAATCTTCATGTGTAATCCAACCACCATCAATCTTTGAATGAGTTAAGAGAATTAACTCAAACGGATAACGGTATTCGAACAATTTTTTCTTGATTAAAAAGTCTTTTGTTGGTTGCCCTTTTATATCGATTACTTCTATTCGGCCATCTGGGTAATGTACTTCGAAATCAGCCCTATAAATGATTGGCCTAACTTTTACACCGTTTTTTGTGTAGCCATCGAATATCGTGTAATTCTTTTGCATAATGAATTCGGATATTACCCCTTTATCCTGTAACTCTATTAGATGGTCATAATAATCTCGTTCCATTTTGCTATCAAACTTAATTCCGTCATGCTCAACCTTTTTATTGTTGTACTTATTACGC
Source organism: Lysinibacillus sp. NPDC093692 (assembly GCF_050280125.1). NCBI lineage: Bacteria > Bacillati > Bacillota > Bacilli > Caryophanales > Bacillaceae > Lysinibacillus > Lysinibacillus sp. NPDC093692. The sequence continues at coordinate 470 of NZ_JBNNUW010000019.1, read as the reverse complement.
TTTTCTTTAACAGGTTCAATGTGAATAATGTGTTTGATAGTGCCAATCGATTGTCTAGCTTTAATTCGCGCTTTTACTTGATCCTCAGCATCTACAAATAATTCTTTATTCCCAGGTACTTTTTTATCGATGTACCTTACTAAAAACTTTTTCATTAGTACACCTCTTTAGAATGGAAGATCATCTTCGGACACCTCAATAGGGCCTTTACTATTTGCAAATGGATCTTCTTCAACTCTCGTGTGATTTGGTTGTGTGTTCTGAGGCTGTTTATAGCCTTCTGAGCCGTTTCGAGGCGTTGCCCCTCTATTTGCACCAGAACTAACGTTCGAACCGTTCTGAGCGCTTCCTGAGCCTTTATTCGGCTCTAAGAATTGAATACTATCGGCAACAACGTCTGTAGTGTAAATTCGTTTACCATCTTGGTCCTCATAGCTGCCTGTTTGAATACGCCCTTCAACGCCTATTAA
>NZ_JBNNUW010000018.1:0-98069 GCF_050280125.1 Lysinibacillus sp. NPDC093692 | reverse complement strand
AAAATGACTCCGGCAGCATACCGAAGTCATTTAATCGCTGTTTAATGTAGCAAATGGTCTTTTATTAAACTGTCTACTTTATAGGGTTCAGTTCACTCTGTGGATAGCTAGGGTTTTTTTGCATATTAAACTACAAATTTTTCTGCTTCAATTAATTTAACAGAAGCTTCGCGTTTCTTCGCGATTAAGTTGTATGGGTTGTTGCGAGTTAATTTACGCAGTGCAGACAATGTCATGCGTGCAGCGTCGCCGTCTGCTGAAGCAAGAATCGTATCTTTTGCTTCTTTTTCAATTTCTGCAAATGCTTCTTGGCAGAAGATTTGAGTATACAGTAATTTTTGATGAGCTTTTTCAGCACCGTCACGAGCAATCGCCTTTTCTGTACGCAATACAGCAGATTCCATAGCGAATAGTTGGTTTGCGATATTTGCAATCTTCACTAATACTTCTTGCTCTTGATCAAGCTTCGCGCCGAAGCGTTGTGCTGCTAAACCTGATGCTAATACAGCAATTTTCTTCGCATTTTTCACAAGGTATTTTTCCTGTGCTAATGGCTCTGTACCTACATCTTCAGGCATTAGCATAAGAAGCTCTTGTTGTAAATTTTGAGCAACTTGTAGCAACGGCAATTCACCTTTTATTGCCTTTTTCATAAATGTACCTGGTACAATCATGCGGTTAATTTCATTTGTACCTTCAAAAATACGATTAATACGAGAATCACGATAAATGCGCTCTACTTCGTATTCAGCCATAAAGCCGTAACCACCGTGTAATTGAACCGCTTCATCCGCAATGTAATCTAAAGTCTCAGAACCAAATACTTTAGCAATAGAACATTCAATAGCATACTCAGCAATTGCACTAGCAATCACTTTCCCTTGTTTTTGCTCATCTGGGCTTAGCTGACTTAAGCGGTCCTCAAATAAACCTACTGTACGATAGTTTAATGACTCAGACGCATACAATTGTGATGCCATTGTCGATAATTTTTCTTTTGTTAGATTGAAATCAGACAGCTTCGTTTTAAACTGCTGACGTTGGTTTGTATATTGAATAGCAAGCTCTAATGCACGTTTCGAGCCACCGATTGTTCCAACCCCTAATTTATAGCGACCGATATTTAAAATATTAAAGGCAATAACGTGTCCGCGACCTACTTCACCTAATAGGTTTTCTACAGGTACTTCTGCATCTTCAAGGATTAAAGTACGTGTTGATGAAGATTTGATTCCCATTTTTTTCTCTTCTGCGCCAACTGAAACGCCATTGAAGGCACGTTCTACGATAAATGCCGAGAATTTATCGCCATCGATTTTTGCATAGACAACAAATACATCTGCAAAGCCTGCATTTGTAATCCATTGCTTTTCACCATTTAAAATATAATGTGTTCCTGCATCGTTTAACTTCGCAGTCGTTTTTGCACCTAATGCATCAGAACCTGAACCTGGCTCTGTTAATGCGTAAGCAGCGATTAATTCACCTGAAGCAAGCTTTGGTAAATACGTCTTCTTTTGATCTTCATTTCCGAATAGGACAATTGGTAAAGAACCAATGCCTACGTGTGCTCCATGTGTAATAGAGAAACCGCCAGCTACAGACATTTTTTCTGCGATTAATGCAGAAGAAACTTTGTCTAATCCTAGCCCTTCATATTCTTCAGGTACATCCGCGCTTAGTAAGCCGAGTTCACCTGCGCTTTTTAGTAGACGAACCGAATGCTCAAATTCATGGTTTTCTAAATTTTCAACGACTGGTAACACTTCATTTGCTACATACTCTTCTGTAGTTTTAGCAATCATTTTATGCTCATCTGTGAAATCTTCTGGTGTAAACACACGATCTAATTCCACATCTTCAATAATAAATCCGCCGCCTTTAATGAAATCCGTTGTTTTTTCTGTCATTCTAAATTCCTCCCTATATATCTATTTTTAATAGTTTTTATCCCCAATATATAGAAAAGCTTGAAGTACTACGTTCGGAGGCAACCGAAAACGGTGCACTCCAAGCTGATCTAGCAAAAATTATAGAAGTTCAAATACTCCCGCAGCACCCATACCGCCGCCGATACACATTGTTACGACACCATATTTCTTACCTTGACGCTTTAATTCATGAATGAGCTTTAATGTTAAAATAGCTCCCGTTGCACCAAGTGGGTGACCTAGGGCAATTGCTCCACCATTAACGTTTACTTTGTTTTGGTCAATGCCTAAATGACGGACGACTTGTAAGGATTGTGACGCAAATGCTTCGTTAATTTCCCATAAATCAATGTCATCTATTGATAAGCCTGCAATTTCAAGTGCTTTAGGTACTGCCACGATTGGTCCAATACCCATCACCTCAGGAGGTACGCCACCAACTGCAAAGCCTAAAAACTTCGCCATCGGAGTAAGACCTTGTTTTTCTGCTTCCTCGCGATCCATCACTAGTACCGCTGCTGCACCATCCGAAGTTTGAGAAGCATTACCAGCTGTAACACTACCTTTAACATGGAAGGCCGGACGAAGCTTCGCTAAACCTTCTACAGATGTACCTGGACGTACACCTTCATCCATGCTAAACGTGAATTTTTTCACCTGTAGTTTGTTGTTGTCATCTACATAATGTTGCTCCACTTCGATTGGTACGATTTCATCATTGAACTTACCTTCTTTAATCGCTTTTTCCGCAAGCTCGTGTGAACGAACAGCAAATGCATCCTGATCTTCTCTACTAACATTGTATTGACGTGCCACTTCCTCAGCTGTATGCCCCATCCCCATATAATATTGTGGAGCAGTTTCAGCTAATGTTGGATTTAAGCGAGGTGTATTACCTACCATTGGCACCATACTCATAGACTCGACGCCACCAGCAAGAATTGCCTTAGAATGTCCTAGCATAATACGCTCTGCTGCAAAAGCAATTGCTTGTAAACCTGACGAACAAAATCTATTAATTGTTAGTGCTGGCGTTGTATCTGGTAATCCAGCAAGCGCTCCAATACTACGTGCTACGTTCATGCCCTGCTCAGCTTCCGGCATTGCACATCCTAAAATTAAATCGTCAATCGGACCTTCATAGCCCGCTCTTTTTAATGTTTCTTTGACAACAACCGCTCCAAAATCATCTGGTCTAACTGTTGATAAAGAACCCTTCTTCGCTTTTCCAATCGGAGTTCGTGCTCCTGCTACAATAACGGCTTCACGCATCGTATTAATCCCCCTTTGTTTCATGTGCAAGTATAGTGAATTCAGTCTTAAAGTTAGTTACGCAATGGTTTTCCCTTTAAAAGCATGTGCTGCATTCTTTGTTGAGATAACGGATCTGCCACTAAGCTTAGGAACGCCTCACGCTCAAGGTTTAATAGGTATTGTTCATCTACTAATGTGCCATATGGAACTTTACCACCAGCAATGACATACGCTAATTTTTTAGCGATTTTTAAATCGTGTTCACTAATATAGCCTGATTCAAGCATCCCTTGCGCACCGATTAGTAGCGTACCGTATCCTGATGCGCCGACTACAGGAACTTTCGTAGGAATAGGTGGTAAATAACCTGCCTCATAAAGCGCTAGTGCAGCTTGTTTTGCATCATATAGTTGGTGATCTGGGTTAACAGAAATCCCATCAGCAAAGTTTAAGAAATTATTTTCACGTGCTTCCTCACCAGATGTCGAAACTTTTGCCATCGCAATCGATTCAAATACTTTATTAGCAATATGTTGATAGTCTACTTCCACGCCATTTGGTAACCCTTTAAGGAATTTTTGGTAAAGTGCTTTATTACCGCCTCCACCAGGGATTAATCCTACGCCAACTTCAACTAGGCCCATATACGTTTCCATTGTTGCTTGAATATGCGCAGCTGGTAAGCAAACCTCTGCTCCGCCACCTAGTGTCATAGCAAAAGGCGCTGCTACAACAGGCTTGCGAGAGTATTTAATCTTTTGCATCGCATCTTGGAATGCTTTAATAACGAAATCTAGTTCAAAAATATTATCATCCTGTGCTTCTACTAAAATCATTCCTAGATTTGCACCAACACAGAAGTTTTTCCCTTGGTTACCGATGACTAAGCCTTTATAGTTCGCTTCTACTTCATCGATTGCAAAGTTAATCATTTGGATAATATCTAAGCCAATTGCATTTGATTGGGAATGGAATTCAAGTAATGCAATTCCATCACCTATATCTATTAAACTAGCACCTGTATTTGATTTAATAACGCCGTGCTTTTTCTTATAGCGTTTTAAGTTAATTTCCTTTTCATTCACTGGCACTTTTACGTATTCAGAGCCATTATAATAGGCTAGGTCACCGTCCATGTCGGAATAGAAAGTTTCAAAGCCGCTTGCTAGCATATCTTTGACGAATGCCGGTACCTCACGACCTTCTTCCTCCATTTTAGCTACGGACTCTTTGACGCCGATTGCATCCCATATTTCAAATGGCCCTTGCTGCCAGCCGAAGCCCCATTTCATAGCATTATCAATGGCAACAATATCATCAGCAATTTCACCGTGTAACTGTGCAGAGTAAATGAGCGTCGGAGCGAAGATACCCCATAATAACTCTCCTGTACGATCCTTAGCATAAGTTAATGCTTTCACTTTATTTGCTAGTCCACGAGTTTGTTTTGCCATTTCAATAGAAGGAGTTTTTAACTTTTTAACTGGGCTATACTCTAAAGTGTTTGGATCAATTTCAAGTATTTCTTTGCCTTGCTTTAAGAAGAACCCTTGACCTGATTTTGCTCCGAGCCAGCCGTTTGTGACCATTTTCTGTAGGAAGTCTGGTACTGCAAATACTTGCTGCTCTTCACCTGTTGTTTGATCATAGACGTTTTTCGCTACATGAATAAATGTATCTAAACCAACAACATCCAACGTTCGGAAGGTTGCAGATTTTGGACGACCAATTAATGGACCTGTTACAGAATCCACCTCGCCAACTGAATAGCTACCCTTCATCATTTCTTGTAAAGTAATTAGTAAACCGTACGTTCCGATACGATTGGCAATGAAGTTCGGTGTATCCTTAGCAAGTACGACACCTTTCCCAAGCACATCTTCGCCAAATGTTTTCATAAAGCTTACAACCTCTGACGCTGTTGTGTTTGCTGGAATGACTTCAAGTAATTTTAAATAACGCGGCGGATTGAAGAAGTGAGTTCCTAAGAAATGCTTTTTAAAATCTTCTGAGCGCCCTTCTGCCATTGCATCGATACTAATGCCCGATGTGTTTGAACTAATAATTGTGCCTGGCTTACGTACAGCATCAATTTTTTCATATAGGCTTTGTTTAATCGCTAAATTTTCAACGACAACTTCAATAACCCAATCTACATCTTTTAATTTCTCTAAATCGTCCTCAAAGTTTCCAACCGTTAGTAGTGATAAATTTTTCTTAGAAGTAAGTGGTGCTGGTTTTTGCTTTAATAACTTTTGCAGAGCTCCGTTAACGATACGATTTCTCACAGCAGGATGCTCTAAGGAAAGACCCTTCGCTTCTTCCTCTTTTGTTAGTTCCTTCGGCGCAATGTCTAATAATAATGTTGGAATACCGATGTTTGCTAAATGTGCTGCAATTCCAGAGCCCATTACCCCAGAACCTAGAACAGCTGCTTTTTTAATGTTGTAAGTCACAAGCAATTCCCCCTTATTCTCCCATTGAATGAATAGTCATTCATTTTTTGACCAAAAAAATATCAAAGTTTGCCTCGTGTATTTTTGTCCAGTATTTGAATTAGTTTAGCTCTATTCAAATTTAATCTGTGACGTACAACTAAGGCTTATCTTCGTTCAACTACCATTTTAGTTTTTGAGGTAAATTTTTCCGTCGAATGAAGATAAAACTACTTTTTCTGTTTTCAGTGTAGAATATTTTGTTTCATTTAGCAATCTTTTTTCTCCAATTATTTTTGCGATATACAACTTTTTTCGTTTTTTACGAGCGAAAACAAGACAATAAGCAGATAGCGATTATTCCAAACAGAAAACTTTCAGGATACGTTAAAAATGTGTAGAATGGAAAGCGAGGAGAGTGAAATAACAAATGAAAACAATTACAACTGCTGACCAATTTAATGAACTAATCTCTAGTGACCAAAAAGTGCTAGTAAAATTTTACGCTGGATGGTGCCCAGATTGCACACGCATGAATATGTTCATCGATCCAATTATCGAAGAGTACAACCAATTTGACTGGTATGAACTTAACCGTGATGAACTTCCAGAAATTGCGGACAAATATGATGTAATGGGTATTCCAAGCCTACTAATTTTCCAAAACGGTGAAAAATTAGCACACTTACATAGTGCTAATGCTAAAACACCTCAGCAAGTTACAGATTTCTTATCTGAACAAAAATAATTGAAAAACGGAGCTGCATTTCTTTTTGAAATGCGGCTCTTTTTAGAAAGGAGAATATGATGCGCCAGCAATTGTCGCTACTCGGAAGATCACAATATGATGCATCTATTTCACCAAACTATCGTAATTCCGCTTGTGGACCTACAACTGTACATGTAATTTTAAACTACTTGGAAGATCAAGCTCCTTCGGTAAATGATCTTTATAAACTTCTTGGTGGCACCAAAATTGGGTTATTTAAGTGGCGTCTAATTCGCAATCTTCGGCGGCTCCGGCCGACATGGGATATTCGTGATTGTACTTTAAAGGAGGCTATGCAGGAAATTGATGCAGGGAGACCTGTCGCCATACGCTTTGACCGCTATTTTAGCCTGAATTGGGGAGATAAAAAGGCTGCCTTCGCGTATCATTGGGTACCTCTGATTGGCTATGAAATACGAAATGATGAGCTGTTATTAATGTTCCATGATAATGGTGGTGCTAATCGTGAAAGTAAAATTCGAACGGCCCTTTTTAAAGATAATGAGAAAGTATTGAGCTTTGTCAAAATCACACCGAGCTAACTGACAGCGTGCTTACAATGTTAGACACGCTGTTTTTTCACTTATTTACTCTTCAAGAATAGCTTTTAGAACTTGTGCGAAAACATCCATTGTTCTATACGTTTCTTCCAGCGTATTTTCTATACTTCCAACTTCTAATAATACGGAATTATCGTGAAGATCTTGATTATAGGTGTTTTGGGGATTGACCCCTTTTTCTACTACACCTATTGATAGTCCCGGATATAATTTTTCTAGTTGTTCATGAAGCTGAGTTGCAAATTTTTTATTCGTTTCATAGTTCCCACTCGTTTTTGATACTTCCAATTTAATTCTTGCGTAATCTTTGCCTTTAATTTCAATTGTGGAGTCCCGTCTTTTTGTAGAATCTCGATGTATATCAAAAACCATGCGAATACTGTCATTTTCAGCTAAGACTTTTTGTAAATTTTCCCGTGACACTTTATATGAATCCGGAAAATGTAAACCTCTTTGTTTTAAGATTCCAGCTATATCAGTCTCATCATGAATTGATGGAACCTGCAATCCCTTCAATGCTCTACTTAACTCTTTACCTACCAATGTTACATTTTTAGTATCACTGTACGCCTGCTCTCTATACATCTGCTGTGCAGGAATCTCTGGAATATATGATTCTATATTATGTGAATGATAAATATAGACTACAGGTTCTTTTTCGTCCATTGCAGAAGACGATGAAGTCCCACCAACACTTTGGATTACCTCTGAAATTTTGCCATTTTCATTAAAGAAGAGTAACCATGAAAAAATAAATGCACAAACTAAAACACCACCTGTAATCACGGAGAATTTTGTTAAAATTCTTTTTTTACCCATGCTACGTGCTCGTTGTCTAAGCGTATTCTCAGTTGCAGAAACAAACTCCTTTCTAGGATGTTGAGGGTACATTTCTTTTAGCATATCAAAAAAGTCTTTTTCATTTTGCATTTGTCAATACCCCCTCTATTTCAATATTCAGTTTTCTTTCGAGCTCTTTTAGGGCTCTGTGATAATCAACTTTAACTTTCGATGCACTACATTGAAGAATTTCCGAAGTCTCGTTAATGGAAAATTCATTAATACCTCGAAGTATGACTACAGCTCTGTATTTTGGTTTTAATTTAGCAATAGCTTCATGAATAAATCGTTTTAATTCTGTTACCTCAAATTCCTCATCAGGCCTCTTTTCATTCGATGATAATTGATTAAAAAAACCGTCCTTAAATAGTGAGGAAAATCGTTTCTTTCTGTAGTGATCGATCGCCACATGTTTTGCGATTGAAAAAATCCATGTTTTTAACTGATAGTTTCCGTTAAAATTCGATAAACCTTTTAATACCCGAATGAATACTTCCTGGGTCAAATCCTCAGCATCATTTTGATTTCCTGTAAAACAAACAAGAAATCTATAAACGTCTAAGTAATACAAATTGTAGATTTCAACGATTCTTGATTCGAAGTTATTTGAATCAATCAATCTTTCCCCTCCTTTTACTTATTTGCTTATAATTCGTTTGAGGCTAGGAAAAGGTTACAAAAAATTATAGTTTCTTCACCATAACGTGTGGTTGATTTCCTCCGACTGGGCGCTTTGTTGCTGACGCTACGCTTTCGCACAGATAAAACATTTGTTGTTTGTCACGAAGGCGTTATCACAGGATGTGATGCTTTTAGCCTTCGTTCCTCTATATCGCTAATCCCCAAGTAGTCGCCCAGTCGTAACGAAGATCAACTTATACATGATATACGAATTAGCAAAATGTCATCCCCAACTTATGATGAAGAGCAATAAAAAAGCAGAGCATATTTCTATACTCTGCTTTGATGACCTTGATGTTTGTTAATCAATTATGCCTTGGCATAATTGCGTCCGGAATCGGCTTTGTGCTTAGGCCTGCACGATGCAGGTCAGTTAGCCGTTATCGCATGGATGCGATGATTTTAGGCTAACATCCTATGTGAACTCCTTTTCGATTTCCGTGACATCCGCCGGAGGCTTTGGGCCAACGTGATGTTGATCACTCAGTCGTTGCCACAGGACGTGGCGTTCTTAGACTGAGTTCCTTTATTTCAGCGGATGTTTGAACACCCGCTGAAATAAGTTAAATAAGTGAATACAACGAGCGCGCCTGCTTTGCGATTAATGTGTAGCCACGTTGTTCTATTTCTTTGAACATTTGCGGCTCGTAATTAGGTAATACTAAGCTTGCTAAATCTGCCTCGATTGATACGTTTGTTTGAATTGTTGCAAGCTCATGTGACAAATTAAGCATATCTACATTCTCTTTAATTTTCGTACGTTGGCCAGGCTTTAATTCGTCAATCGATGTAAGAACATTTTCGATAGAACCATACGTTTGAATTAACGTAAGTGCCTGCTTTGGTCCAATTCCCTTTACGCCAGGATAACCGTCACTCGAATCTCCCATAAAAGCTTTGACCTGTGCAAATTGAATAGGTTCGATGCCATACTCCTCTTTAAAGCGTGAATCCGTATAAACGTCATACTCTGTGTAGCCTTTTTTCGTAAAAGCAATTTCCGTTGATGGTCTTAAAAGCTGCAGTAAATCCTTGTCTCCACTAATTACCGTAATGTCAGCCTCATCCTGAAATTTTGTAATCATTGAGCCAATTAAATCATCTGCCTCCATCCCTTTCACACCGAAGTTTTGCCAGCCGATTTGTTGAGATAAATTTTTCGCCATATCAAATTGCGGTAGCATTTCCTCTGGTGGTGATGGTCGATTAGCCTTATAGCCATCAAATAATTCATTGCGGAATGTATGTGCCCCCATATCCCAACAAACAGCTAGATGGGTCGGCTTCATAATAGATTGTGCCGTTAAAACATGACGTACAAATCCTTGAGCGCCATTCGAAGGTGTCCCATCCGCAAGGCGAATATAATGCCCCATCGCTGCAGACGCAAAAAATGAACGGAATAATAGCGCCATGCCATCAACAATTAGTAGTTTTGGTTTTGTTGTCATGATAAATAATCCTCTCTATAACAATACAATGATTGTATTCATCTATAATATTTCAGGTGTGTTGATTAACCATTTGCATCCACGCTCTTAATTAGAAAACCTGATTTCCGCTACGGGCTACTCGCTTTCCTGCGGGCGAGCGTCGAGCCGCTTCCTCCGCTTTTGTTGCTGTCGCTTCGCTTTCGCACAGGAAACATCCGCTCCGTGCAGGGTCTCGTCTGTCCCGCTTTTCCCGCGGGAGTCGAGTAGCCCTCCGCTACAATCAGTTAAAAAATGAGCATCATAAACAAAGTATCTACAAAAAAATTCTTTTGTCGATCAATAATAAACCTATAATTCCCTAATCAACAGGCCTGCCATAGTATATTAATATTAAGCATTGTTCTATTATAGCAAACTATCATCAAACTTCATTGTAAATATATACAAGCCATCATTCTACGTCTCATTTTCCAACTATCTAATTAGGGCGTTGCCTCTTTTAGAAATTCGATTGCGGTAATCCAGTCGAATACCTGTTAACCATTGTAAAAATGCTGTTACGCCCATCTTTACGGTTTCTGGGCGTAGGTCCCCCTCTTTTGGATTCGCATAAACAAAGTCAATATGGCGGACTCCTTCATTTTCTCCAATGAGCTTTAGAATATCGAATAATTCATAGGCCGTTAATCCACCTGGTGTTGCTGCAGGTACATCTGGGGCGAATGTAATATCGAGCACATCCAAATCGACAGATACATAAATGCGATCTACCTCATACATAAGCTGACGGAGCATTTCGCGAATGGTTAATTGAATGCCGTCACGACGCATTTGCTTTAACGTAATCATATGAATTCCTTGTTCTTTCGCATAGTGAATCATTTCTGGGGAATTAAAAAAGCCGTGTAGCCCGACATTATAAATATGTTTTCCCTCTACAATCCCTGCTGCAATAAGCTTCTGCATTGGAGAATCCATAGCTAAACCAATTTCCTCCTGATTCCGGGCATCCAAATGCGTATCAATTTGAATAATCCCTATGCGATCATTTGGAAAAGCATTCTTTATTCCTCTTAAGGAACAAGCTGTAATCGCATGATCTCCCCCTATAAGACAGGTGAAACTTTTAGAATATGCAGTACTTAAGCTTTCTGCAGCAGCTTCAAGAGCTGACTCTGAAAGCATTCTATCCGTCTCATGGATAGCCACATCGCCTACATCAACGACTGCCAACGAACGTAAATCTACTTGCTCATCTAAATTATAAGATTGAAAGCTTGGCCAAGCCTTTCGAAATGCTGTTGGATATAGTGCTTTTTCGGATGGTTTACTACTATACGATAATAAAGCTCCGTACAAAATAATATCTACATCACTTGGAACTGGATTTTCTTTTTGTTTAATCCATTGATGCATAGCTGAACCATTTTCTTGCTTATACTGCCATTCTGGTTGAATAAACATGTTTTCGACCCCTTCATACTATTTTTCTATATCTTAGCGTGGGGTTGATTTCAGTTCCGACAGGGCGCTTTCCTAGGGGCGTCGAGTCGGAACTGAAATCAACTTATCCACATGACATATGTTCTAACAAAATGTCATCCCCATCTTTTAGGTGATGAGCAAAATTAAAGTCAATTGCCCTGCATTAATTTATCGTCCCCTTAAAAATACCTAGAGAATTACCTTTAACATTAATAGTACCATTAGTACACACATTTTCGTCAAAGTTCAGGATTTTTCCTCTTAATTTTGAAAAATTCTCCTCACTCCATTTACCCTTAGAACATAAAAAAGAGCAAACTAGGCCATTTTCTAGTTTGCTCCTTCTTCTATACAGTGGGGGTTTTTCACCTCACTGATTATTAGTCTTCACCGATCGGGCTTTTACGGGATATAGATTGGCAAAGCTCTGCGACCTCGTGCATCGTATAGCTTTGAAAGTTATATTGATGACGTAATTCCTGATAGTACTGTAAAAGTTCCTCAAGCATTGCTAAATTTTTTTCTATGTTCTTGCCAAAATTATGAGGGTGCCACCATAAATGATAAAAAGCTTGAGACATTGCAGCTGCATGCATCCCCTCTTTTATACGTTTAATCTTGAAGCCTTCAAAAAACCGTAATGGGCTACAATAAGGTCTTAAAAATGCACTTGAACGAATGTTAATAAAGGGATCCTTTTGCATTTCTTCTAGTGTTACTAGATGATTTCCTGTTACATTCACATAGCTATCCAGCCATTTTTTCGCCCCTAATAGTCGACCTTTTTTTGTGAATTTTTGAGGGTCGTATAACGGATGTTTTTCATTTCCACGATAGCATATAAACCCTACTTCCTGACATGCTGGGAAATATGCTTCATTCACTTGATTTCGCGGAAAAACAATCGATTTCGCCGGTGCGGTATATTCTTCAGAAATCATTGCAGTTGCGTGTAAATCTGCACGAAAATCTGCTTCAGTTTGTCCACTTTCTAAACAGTAAAAATGTGAAAATGTATGACTTCCTATTTCTTGATGTGGTGTATGTTTAATTTTATCAATTAAGGATTTGCCGAAATGTAAGAGGTCATCCTGCTCATCTTCTCCTACTTTTGCAAATTGTGTATGTGCTGCATAATGCCTGTTTGTATATTTTACAGGGATCCCTCTTAAGTAGTGAGCCATTTCTGCTTTCGTTTCTGCAAACAATAGACCAACCGTGGCCCAAGTCGCATGAATGCCATATTGTTCAAACAACTCTAGTATTTTAGGCAGTGCCTCACGCACACCATATAAATTTTTATTGTATTGCCCGTACTTAAATACATCGTGGACACCCCAATTTAGCTCAAAATCCAATGATATAACAAGTCCTCCACGATTCACTTCAATTACTACTTCCTCCATTTTTGCACGCCCAATAACATTGCACGTATTTTTGATTGAGTAATGTAGCCAGAGTATACATCGACGACTTGTCCACCGAAGCCTTGCTTAAATGCACGAACATTTTGGTCATCCGTTAGCTTCCCCATATCATATAAGCTAAAGCCCTGTTCCTTTAAATGCAATAAATTGTGCCATAGTAAAAAACGATTTGCATAACGAACTGGTCTTTTTAAATGATCTGGCACCGATTGCGAATGACAAGTCGCTACATAATAGGACATTGCTTTTTTACCGTATACAATATCGAGTCTATAGCAAAGTGTTTGTCCACAAATACTTCGAATCTCAGACAACCATAACGCTCCTTTATCTTTTAAGAGCGTAATAGCTTCCATTTGAGACTTACTTATGAGCTCGAGTTTTTTCCTTTTCGCAAAATTATTATAAAACTGTTGAAAGGCTCGTAAATTTTCATCTGATGGTTCTTTATAAATAAAAACTTGATAGGACTCTTTTTGTGCACGACGAAGTATTTTTCGATTACTTTCGGAAAGAGCAAGATACAATGATAACTCACTATCTGTCAGGTGAATATGAACCGTTTCACTTTTAACAAGCTTACGGCTCGGTACAAGTGAATTTGTATAGCCAACGACCTTCATTGATTTTCTAATATTGGCTGGCTTTTCTACAAAATAAAAATGCTGCATTGCGATATTCCATCGCTTACTTTTAATGGACAGAATGAACATCGCCCCCACTCTCTGTGTATTTTTCTACATGATTTCGCTCAAAACGAGCACATTTAAAATGTTTCATTCGAGAAATACGTTTATAGCCTAGCTGCAATAATCGTTTACGCTTTCGCCAGTGCCAAAAGCTTGCAGTAACCCAAAGTGTTTGTGCAGGTTTCATTTTTTGGAAAAAGGCTGTGATAATATCGATATTTTTATAAACATCATAGGTTAAAAAACATGTCTGCTTCGGCAATGCTTCAACAATTTGCAATTCATCTACACGCCAGTTCACCGCATGTAACGCAAACGCAGGCTTATTCGTTGCTGCAAAAGAATCTTTATAAATAGTGTATCCCTTATAAAATAAAGAAATAATCTCCTCATCATCGAGTTGCATCGCCTCCTGAATCGACAACTCCTCAAACAAATCACCTACAGGCCGATGCGGTGTCACACTATTTGATGGGGATAATTCATACAAATCCACTTGCTTAAAACGAATAAATCTTTCTACGAATAGTTGTCCATATTCTAGCCAATCTTTCACTTTTCCATACTTTACTAAGTAACGTAATTGACCTAGAGTGTTGCGTTTCCATTCAACAATACGGTGATTGCCTTTTAATAATTCCTTTAGTCGTTCCTTCAGCGTAAAACGACCCGCCAATAGCTTTGCCCGTTTCGTACCACTACTTACGAGCATACGCCTTGTAAAATCAATATTAGAGCGCCAATCGAACTTATACGACTCATAGCCAATACTCATATCGAACAAGCGATAGTCTTCAGAATAGATCCGCTTGATCGTTTCCTGATTCACTAATCTACCCGGCCCAAATATATTAAATGTCGGCTCATGCGCAAGTGCATAAGTGACATAACGTCCTCGACAGCAAATTCCATAGGTAAAGGCAATCCATTGGTCTTCAAAAACAAGTGCGTCTACCTTGGCTTGCAACGCCTCCCCTTTAAGAAGCGTTAACTGTTCGAAGAAATCCTTTTTCTTGCCTTTCGTAAAATCACTTGTGTCTATTTTTTTTGCCCATCGTCGATTAAATAATTTAAACATTTGCCAAAGCTCGTCCTGTGAAGGTATTTTCCTCGTTAATATGCCTAATTTCCGTAGCTTCCGTTCTCTTCTATCCACACCATGCATTTTTCTACGTTGATTGAAATAAGTATGAAAATCTATATCGCGAAAGGCGAGATACGGTGTTACTACACGAAAAATACTCGGGCGTAACTGCCTTTCAACAAAATATTGCTCGATAACCTTTGTAGAGTCTTTACTTTCCAATAATCCATGAAAGGAAAATAGTAGATGTTTATACTTTTCAATGAGCTGATCAAATACAAAGGTGGTAGCAGAAAACAACCATTCTTTTTCCGCTACAACACCGGAATAATTTGCAATATTTTCTCCAGCAAAGGCATAAATTCGTACTCCCCATCGAAGTCGAACCGTAAAGGGGAAAAAGGCAATGATTGTACCATTTTCTTCAACAGCATAGAGTTCAATGCGCTCTCTACGCCCAACAATTTGCCACCAGTTATAAAACCAAGCAAATTCTATAAATGGATTATCATTGCCCTCCGCTTCTAAAATTCCATCCCAAATATCCTTGTACCACATAAGCTCATCATCTGTTCGAATGCGAATTAATTGCAAATTAATCACCTTTCTTAACGGACTCTGATACAGCTTGTTCGTAGACAAATAGAGTTTTCTGATACATTGGTAGAAACGTATAATCCCTTAAAAATCTACGTTCACTTGCGTCCCCCATTTTTTGACGACTGTTCTTATCCATCAACAGTTGTTTAAGCCTGTTCTTTAATAGGTCTTTATCATCTCGGTTAATTAAAAATCCATTCTCATTATCAGTAACTAACTCATTGACGCCACCTACATTCGTGGCAATAATCGGAAGCCCTGCTCGCATCGCTTCAATAATTGAGATCGGTAAGCCCTCCCAATCTGATAGCAAAATAAATAAATGACTTTCCTCAAGCAAAGAGGTGACATCTAATTGATTGCCCAAAAATGAGACACGATCCGTTAAACCTTTAGTAGCAATAAATTGTTCTAAATTAGGACGTAATGAGCCATCACCTATTAATTGAAGGCGCCAAGGTATATCAGAAAGCTCTGCTAAAGCCTCTAGCAATAAATCCTGTCTTTTTGGCACTTCAAAACGAGCAACCATCACAATTAATGGATGCTCCTGCTTCTCTCTATTAGGTGCTACTTGCTTCTCTATTTGGTCAATGCCATTATGAATCGTCAGCATTTTATGAGCAGGAGCAATTTTTTTCGTTAATGCTAACTTGCGGTCATATTCAGATACCGTAATAATTTTAGCTGTTAACGGCTGAACTGATTTTTCCATTCGACGATACACCATCTTTTTTTTATGTGGTACGCCTTCGGTAAAACTCCAGCTATGGGCTGTAAAAACAGTAGGAATATGTAAAAGCCTACCTACTACACGTCCAATTGCTCCTGCCTTTGATGAATGGGCTGCAATAATATCTGGTTTTATTTTTTTAAATGCGGTTCTTAATTGCCAAAAGGTTTGTAAATCCTTTTTTAAGTGAATCTCCCGCTGCATCGCCGGGATACTAATAACATCAATTTTTTCTTCTTGAAAACGCCACAATGATGGATCATAATGGCCCGTTACAATTGTTACCTCGTGAGCATCTTGCTTCAATTTTATGGCAAGAGCCTCCACATGCTTTTGCGCTCCGCCAATCTTATCCATCCGTGTAATAAGCTGAACGATTTTCAGTACCTAACACTCCTTAATATTTAATAAGCACCTGTTCTCGCTAAAACTACGAAAAGTGTTTTGATGATAATTTTTATATCCATCCAAAATGAATATTTAACAACGTATTCTAGGTCATATGAAATTTTTTGTCCGTGAGAAATATTAGAGCGGCCGTTAATTTGAGCAAGCCCTGTTAAACCAGGCTTCACTTCTAAACGTCGTGCCTGTAAAGTGTTATAAGCATTTGTAATGGTTGGAACTTCTGGCCGTGGTCCAACAATACTCATATCCCCTTTTAAGACATTAATGAGCTGAGGAATTTCATCAATACTTAACTTCCGAAGAACAGCCCCAACCCTTGTAATGCGTGCATCCTGTTCGGTTTTAAAATAAAAATCATCTGGAATTCCGTCAGCACACAATCTTGGCATTTTTACCGGAACTGCCTGTATGGTCATTGTCCGCAGCTTCCAAATAATAAAGCGCTGATGTTCCTGTCCAGTACGGATTTGTTTAAAAAAAACAGGGCGACCTGTACTAATGAGTAGAATGAGGAAAACTACTAACATAAGAGGAATGGTTATGAAAAGTAATAGGAGTGCCCCCACAATATCAAAAATTCTTTTTCCGATTTTACTATAAAATGTTTTAGTCTGAGCTAACTGCCCGTGCAATACATCATCCTTTGCATTTTTTTAGCACTTAACTTTATATATTCATTTGGGACATTTATAGAACTACTTTTGATAAAGCATTTTCATAATAAAATGGTAAAAAGGGGTTCATCACCATGACATGGGTTGATTTCCGTTCCTAACTTTTGTGGATGCCTCAAAAAAGGAGTTTTTTCAAAACTAGTTTGAAAAACTCCTGCCATAAATGGATATGTTCAAATGTTACCCTTGTATTATTTGTACATCACATGCAATGTGAACATTGCCTTTTAATGCCTTACTAATCATACATGTTTGTTCAGCCTTCTCCGCTAATCGATTAATTCTCTTTTGTTCTCGCTCCGTTAAATTTTGTACAACAATTTTCGGCTTATGGACGATTCGCTCATAAGTAAAAACACCATTCGTGACATCTACATAACCTTCAGCTTGCATAGTCAAATCCAACAGAGCAACCTTCGCATTTTCAAGTAATGCAGCAAGTGTAATTAAATAGCACGTCGCTGCCGCTCCGAGCAGCATTTCATCAGGATTTGTCCCAACCCCTGGTCCATTCATTTCTCGAGGAATAGAAATTTTCGTATGAAGATTGTCCGCAACAATCGTACCAGTCCCATTTCTCCCCTCCGACCATTTTAAATTCATATTAAATAAATGTTGAACCATAATAAAATCCTCCTTTTGGTTATGTGGGTATGATTAGAGCGGTTACCCGAGCAGTTCCACACGCTCGGAACAGTTTTCTTGATTACCCGACAATTCTATTACCTACCGAAACAGTTTGCAAGGTTACCCCAAGCGACTCATCGAAAGCGCCCAGCCGGAACGGAAATCACCCCCACACTATGTCGATAATCAATTTTCTTTGAATTATTAATGCAATAATAGAACAGCAAATATTTAAGAAAAACAGAGAAGCTGATTTTATGGTAGAATAGAAAAAACGATTCTTTAGGAGATTTAAAAAATGATTTTAACAAAGCAACAAGCAATACAAGCACTTAAAAAGAACAAATTTATCGGTTTTACTACTAAAACAGGAAATATTATTATGAAAAAAATGAATAAAACCGATTATAATATTTTCGTATTTGAAGAAGGTAAAGATAAACCAGTGCGTTATGTAGGCTCTATTATGAACATAATGGCTACAATGAGCGACAAAGCTTCTAACAAGGATTTTGTCATTATGGAACAGCTTGCACCTCAAAATAACGAAGAGGCTACGACTGTGGAGACAGAGGAAGTTAAAGAAGTAGCTACGCCTGTAGAAAAAGAAGAAGTTAAAGAAGCTACTAAGCCTGTAGAAAAAAATGAAGTCAAAGAAGCACAAAAAGAAAAGAAAGAAAAAGTAGAAAAAACAGCTGAGATTAATGAAGAAAAACGTGCCATTTCAGGTTACGAAGGCTTATATGAAGTTACAGCGAGCGGTCGAATCATTAATGTGCGTGTAAATCGTCCATTAGCTCGATGCAACGATGAATATGGTTTCCATATTGTTCGACTAACAAAAGAAGGTACTGCTTCAAGTCACAATGTGTTTGAACTTTGGAAACAAGCATTCCCTGAACTTGAGCAAACTAATTTTAAAGGTGCTCTAAAAGCGAAATATGGTACAGGCTGCAAGCTTTCTGATAAACCAGGTATACACTTTTAATCATAAAAAATCCCTAGCGTCATTGACGCTAGGGATTTTTTTATCAATTATGCCTCGGCATAATTGCGTCTGGAATCGGCTTTGTGCTTTGGCCTGCACGAGGGCCGACACGATGTCGGTCATTTCGGTAATACCACAGGACGTGGCGTTTTTACCGATGCAGGTCAGTTAGCCGTTATCGCATGGATGCGATGTTTTTAGGCTAGCATCCCCTAAGAACTCCTTTCCGATTCCGTGACATCCGCCGGAGGCTTTAGGCCAACGAGATGTTGGTCACTCAGTCATTGCCACAGGACGTGGCGTTCTTTGACTGAGTTCCTCTATTTCAGCCGGTGTTTGGACACCTGTATCTGTAACTACGCATTCGGTACAAAAGACATTTGCTGAAAGAAGTTAGATTAATAAAGGTAATAGTGCTAATTGCCATAGATGGTCAATATTTTGCCCTTGTGATTGAAGATATTTTAACCAATTGTTTTCTTGGCGGTATATCTTTTTCTTTTTAAATAATTGAATTATTTTTATCCTCTCTATCCTTTGAAAACCTAATTGCGCTAGCTCTCTACGTCTTTTTCTTTCATACCAATAAACGGATGTACAGACGGCTATTCCTTCCTTCTGCACATTGGCAACAACATCGGACAGCTGTTGATTTTTTTCTTTAATGTAGGAAACATTTGATGGAAGCTTGAGTGTAAATCCTGTCGCTTCTTCACGAAATAGTTGATCATGTCTTACATAAGCTATTTCATCCGCGCTATTTCTAAAGATCCGATAGCCTTTATGATAGTTTGAGACGTAATTAGCACGACCCTCCCATGCCATCACATCCTGAATAAACACTTCATTAAAATTGGATGTAGTTTTACATTGTCCATTGTTAGCAACATAAATATCAAACATATGAACAGCTATCATGCAATTAATTCCCTTTTTGAAACAATGGAACCAATCCTTTAGTCGGGCATTTTTTAAAAAATAGCACAGCTCCCCTAATCGATTTCGCTTCAATTTCACGAGCTGGTGATTATTCTTTAATTGACCTTTCAATCTGTCTCGTAAGACCATCATGAATCGTAAAATACGCTCTCTTTTGCCGTTTGTACTCATTACAAATTTTCTTGAAAAATCAACATCTGTATACCACTCAAACTTGTAGGGCTCATAACCACTGCCTAAATCATAAAAACGATAGTTTTTGGCGTGTGCTTTGAGCATATTTTCTCTCTCGATTATACGACCAGGTCCGAACATATTAAAATCAGGTTCATGTCCCATAGCTTGGCAAAAATTTCGATCTCTACAGCAAATATCGATAGTAAAGCCAATCCAATATCCTCCAAACTGGAGACTATCGATTTCTACTCGGAACGCGTTACTTTTCTCCTTTGCCAATCGCTCAAAAAAGAGTCGTGTTTTAGCTTCTGTAAACCCACTCGTATCGAGTTTCTTCCGCCATCTTCTCGCAAACAAATCAAACATGCCAGCTAGGCCTTCAGGATGTACCTCTTGAAAAGATACTTGACCAAGCACCTTTAACTTTTTTTCACGACGTTGAATCGATTTAAAATTTTTTCTATGCTTATGAAGAAAGTCCTCAAGCTTTATAGATTGAAAATCAATATAAGACGTGACCGTACGAAAAATAGAATGAGGGATCTGATGCTCTATTGCATATTTTTCTAATAGTTGAGATGTTTGTTCACTCTCTAACAAGCCATTTAACGCTATAATAAACCGACCATCTTTCTGAGAAAGCTCCTTTAGTAAGTATTTTATTGCAGGTTCCTTCCATTGCTTCTCTGCAATGACGTCCATATAAGTCGCAAACCCTTGTCCTAAAAAAACATAATACTGTGTACCACCTAATCGTTGACAACGAACAAACGGGAAAAAGGCTATCGCCATACCTTTATGTTCGACTATGTAAATCTCTACGTTGTCATGAACACCTAACGTCGTCCACCATGTCGAAACCCATTCAAATTCAATGAATGGATTATTATTTTTTTCACGTTCAAGTATTTGTGACCAAGTACTTTTATAGATCTCTAACTCTTCTATCGTTGTTACGAGTCTATAAGATAGCACGTGCATAATCTCTCCCTTCTAAGTTTTTTACAGCTCATCTCCATAAAGCGGGGATCTCCATTCCTACGTAGTGTCGCTCAGGCTCTGCACCAAAACTTATAGTTAACATGCATTTCGATAAATATTATCCCTATTTTTGGGTATGAACCAATTTTACACTTAATTGAATCTATATTCGTATCTATTAACTTATAGAACCCTTTATTCAATAATCAATTGAATGAAGATCAAACAAAAAACCTAAATCCAGTAAAATACTGAACTTAGGCATTATTACAATGTTAAACTTTTAATAAAGGCAATTGTTCCTTATTACCTTCTTTCGCCATATGCGTTGTTGCAATATAGCTTAATGTCATACCAGGGCCCAATGTTGCACCTGGTCCCGGATAAGTCTCTCCCATTATAGAGGCTGAGCAATTGCCTGATGCATATAACCCTTCAATTGCCGTACCGTCTGCCTTTAAAACGCGCGCATGCTCATCCACCACTAAGCCCCCCTTAGTCCCAATATCTCCTGGATATAAAGCGAGTGCATAAAATGGAGCATTTGTAAGCTCTGCTAGGTTCGGATTCTTCAAAGTAGGATCTCCATAATACTTATCATAAGCACTATCTCCTCGAAGGAAATCTTCATCTCGGCCATTACGAGCAAAGGTATTGAAACGCTCTACAGTTTCCACTAAATTCTCCACCGGAACATTCATTTGCTCTGCAAGCTCTTCGATTGTTTGTGCACTTTTCACTACGCCGTTATCAAACCAACTTTTTGGGAAAGCTTGGCCTGGAAATAATCCTGTGAAAATATAACGGCTCTTTGCTGTTGCATCGATGACGATCCAAGAAGGTATAGCCTGATTTGTTTCTTGATGATGAATATACATATTATCTACAAATTCATGATAAGGTGCCGCTTCATTCAAATATCGTTTCCCAACACCATCCACAACTATCATATTAGGCACTCCGCGGTCTGCAACAAGGAAGAAAGGTTGCCCTTGTGGATCAATAACGGAAGGAGCTCCCCATACTTTATCCATTAAATCTAGCGTCGCCCCTATTTTCACACTTGGTTCGATAATATCTCCCGTTTGTCCCTCTGGCGTAGAAGTCCATTTTGAGTTTGTTGGTGCCGGCAAATATTTTTCGCGATATGCTTGATTATGAGAAAATCCACCTGAAGAAAGGACTACCCCACGTTTCGCCTCAATCCGCATCTCCTGCCCATCTCGTACAACTACAATACCGGTCACTCGATTATTTTCAACTATAAAATCTTTAAATGCAGTCGAGATCCACAGTTCTCCATTCGCTTCTGCAAGTGACATTCGTAAACGAGCAATGAGCGCTTCCCCTAATGCAACAGGCAGACTTCCTGTTAATTTCGATTTCACTAATCGTAAGCCTAGTTTTAATGCAGTTGTTTTCCCTTTTGTCGTACGTCTAATCATATTTACCTTATGAAACTCAGAGCTATTCATCGTAAAACCTTTAGTGGATAATGAAGAACGACGCATCGTATCTACTAATGCCCCCATTTTCTTCAAATCAAAAATAAGTGGCTCAATCGACCGTCCTTGAGGGAAGCCACCTGGTTTTTCAGGATAATAATCCGAATAACCTTTCGCATATTGGAAACGCATATGCCGAGTATGATTATTGAAATACCTTAACATTTCTGGTCCTCGTTTAATATAAGCTTCCTTTAAAGCCTCTGGTACACGATCACCTATAGTTGAATCTAAGTATAAACGCGCTAGTTTATGTGTATCAGGAACACCTTCACTCTTAATCACATGATTATTTGGAATCCATAGTGCTCCACCAGACAAGGCAGATGCCCCTCCATAACGCTCTGTCTTTTCAATAACTAATGATTTCATCCCATGTAGCTTTGCTGTCAGACCTGCCGTTAGCCCTGCTGCGCCTGAACCTACTACTACCACATCATAACTCGCATCCCATTTCATACTTCCATTCCTCACCTTCATTAGTAGTTACTAAATCAATGAATCTGGTATTACTACTAAAAAGTATAAAATTTAAACAATATTCAGTCAATTCGATATCACCAACATGTCAATGACGCAAAATTCGATAATAAAACGACAAAAAGAGATTCATCGAAAAATGATCTTTTAATTTTAGTAATGAATACAATGAATCTTTTTCTAAAAACTGACTATTATCATATTCGTTTCTATTTAGCATATATTTTAAAACAGCTTAAAGTATATATAGGGTGGAGGAATTTTGCAGTTGAGTGCAATGATACTTGGTGGTTTTCTATTTTTTAGTGCTAGCATTGGAGGAGCCCTAGCTTGGGTATTCTCAAGGCTATTTCAACATACAACGCATGGATTATCATTATTATGTGGCGGATTTTTAGTGGGCTTACTTGTAGTAGACGTCATTCCTTCTTCTTTTCAATTATATAATTCACTAGGCCTTATACTCGGAATTTTGATGGGCTATTTAATATTTGAAATACTGAATAGTGTATTTCACACTTCACATACACAAAATCCCTCTGTATCACTACTTGCCATCGCTATCATTATCCATACGATTCCGATGAGCCTTACTGTCGGACAGTTACTAGGGAAATCCGCATTAAGTATTGCAATAACAGCTTCCATTATTCTACATCATCTACCAGAAGGCTTTGCACTTTCAACAGCATTACTATCACAGGGAGAAAAGCTATGGAGACTTTTTATTTATTTTGTAGCATTTTCGATTTTCTTCAGTATTTTTATACAGATCGGTCAATATTGGCAGTTATCCGATAATGCACAAGGCGTACTAATGGGTGTATCGATTGGGTTAATCGCAACCGCCAGTATTTCAGAATTTATTTTGCATCATATTCGATCAGTATCACGAACATCCTTTATAGCATATATTTTATTAGGTTATTTATTAAGTCACGTATTTCATATGCTAGTCGAATAAAAAAGCAATCCACCAAATATGTGGATTGCTTTATATTAATTACTCAGCATCATCAAATAACGCTAATGTTAGTGTAAAAATTTTAGAGAACTCGGCACGTGTAAGATTACCTTTTGGATTAAATTGACCGTTCACTCCATCAATTATACCTAATTGCTTTAATAATCCGATAGATTCAACAGTTTCTTGACGCATTTTACTTTTGTCTGTAAATGGGTTATTTTTACTAACCTTACTTACATCATAGTCCGTTCCTTCTATATATCTTGCTGTTACAAATGCCATTTCCTCACGTGTAGCAGGTTTATTTGGCTCAAAATTAGCACCATCAAAAATATCAAGTAAGCCATATGCCTCTAAAACCGCTACTTCTTTTGCACCTGCAAAATTCCCCAAATCCTTATATGAAGCAGGACCTTCATAATCTTCCTTCACATCTAATCCAGAAGCACGGAAAATCATAGAAGCTAATTGTCCGCGTGTTACTTTTCCGTTTGGATTAAATGTTGTAGCAGATGTACCATTAATAATGTCAAATTGATAAAGTACTTGGATATAGCTCTCAGCCCAGTGACCTATAGAATCTGTGAAGTAACCGCCTGGTTTTAAATCAATAGTTTCATCTCGGAATATCTCTTTAATAAACTCATTTAATTCTTCCTTATCTAAAGGTATCCATTTTCCTTTAATCAAAACTTCTCCTTTAAATGAATTCCCAGATGGAGTAAATTTTACTTGCATAGCGTTACCGTACAACTCTTTAAATTCTTTTTGTTCCTGTGGAGTCATTGTAGGATCTATTGCCCACTTTGCTGTAATACTATTTTTTGTTGTTACAATACCACGATGATCAATAGCTAATTCGGAAATTAACAGTTGTTTATAAAGGTCCTGGTAAGTCAATGATTGCCACGGAATAACTACAGCAACTTCTTGTTTTGGATGGATAATGCTAGCAACATTTAAATTTTCTCGTACTTGTTCTTGTGCATTTGCTTGTAATCCAAAACCTCCTGTAAAACATGCAATACTAAGTGCACCAGCTATAAGTGTCTTTTTCATTATTAATCTTGCCCCTTTCAATTCATAAATTTAGTGTACTAAAACAACTGTTAGTAAATCTATAAAATTATGTAAGTTATTCAAAATTATAAGAAAGTCCTATTTTTCATAACGTAAAAAATTACTAAATCCCCATGTAAACCCAGAGAACATATTGCATATTTCTACTATGCATTATGGAGTTTTTTCAGTAAATCCAACGTATTGTATCATTATTTCTTATTTTGAATTAACACCCTATTATAAATATGCTTTATCCCTCTTATTAAATTATGTAGAAAAAATAGTAAACTTGTTCAATCTTTATTAGGTATAAAGAATAGTAAATATGAATATATTCCCAGTCAAAAAGACTCTAAAGAAATAGCAGAGGGTAAAACTATGTAGATTGTGGGGCTAAATAATGGAGAATCATTTGATATAAAATCTCTTTGCTAAAAAATAAACCTACGCCAAGCTAATGAACATCGCCATTATTTTGGCGGTGTCTTTAAAACTAATTAGCTCGACGTTGCTGAATTGTAATATACAGACCTAATAACCGATCAGTTGTCATTACACCATTTTTTAAATCTTTTAAATGCGAATCTTGAATAATACCTTCTTTAATTGCTTGCGCTATATAATTTTCTGTTTCTGTGCGCATTGTTGGTGATGCAGGATTCCATACTTGTGTCACTTTGTTGTCCTCCTTCTTGTCTTCTACAAGTAATTGCACTGTTGTTTTGCTACTGCTAGGAACGATTACTTGACCTTCTAACTTATAACCTGTTGGCATTTTCCAAGTTGATTTAACTTCAAAATGTGGTCGGTCAATGCTACCGATCCAATCCCCGCCCCATGTAATGCCAAGCTTGCGAGCGATGGTACCTACTTTATTAAGTGTAGCTACATCATAAAGTGTTTTTGGAGGACCAACGGCAATATCCCAAGCTAAACGACTGCTATGGTTGCTTTTAAGCGTCCAAGTAACGACCTGCCCTGGTCGAGTACGTCCTTGGGCATATAAATAATTTTGTCTTTCTTGTGAGCGATATGTTTCGGAATACCAAATGGCTCTAAGGTTTTGATTAGAGAGCAAAGTGAAGTTGAATACGGGGAGATAGCAGCTGTACTTGTAAACGGAGATACAGAAGCAACTCTTAAGCGTGTAAAAAAACAAGGTAATACCATTTTACTTATGCCAGATAACCCAAAACATGAACCTTATATAGTAGACCAAAATAATCCGGCAAAGATTATTGGAAAAGCGATCAGTTTTAAAGTTACACTATAAGTAGCATGTGAAATTTTGTTTAGTGCAAGGGCAGCTCGAGAGCTGTTCTTTTTTATAGCATAAAATTTCAGCTAGATTGTAGTTCTATTTTATTCTATATATTAAAATATTTGATAAACAGAAGAGTTCGATCTAAAGAAAGGAGTTTTTTATAATTGGTAAATACCCTTGTAAATATATTAGTCCTTATTACTCTTATTAGTATCATTATGATAGTTGTATTTCTTCTTCTTGCCGTTTTCCATTTCATCAAATTGGACAGAATTAAAGCTCTGAAAATGCTGAAATTTACTGCGATTCCCATAATCTTTATGATTTTATGTATGTTAGCCTATTGGGATATTTCCCCTGAATATGAAGTAAATAAAGCAAATGTAGCTAATACGTCTGAAAAAGAGCCTGTAGCTAAAGTAGAAACAGAAGATGTAACTTGGCAGGATAACGTAAAGGAAATTGCGTCTCTTAATAGTCCTCCTACTGAAAAGTTCGATACAATTGTAGCCTACGCTAAAAAGTATCCAGCTACAAAGGCTGAAATCAAAGAATTCGAGGATTACATTATTGCCGAATATAAAAACAAAAAATATTTGGCAGACGTACAAAATGATGAATATATGCTAGGAAATATTTTTAAGTCAACTGTAGTGAATAGATATTATGGAGAGGAAGAAACACCTATCAACGATTTTGTCTTTGGGTTTTATCAAAATTCTAATTATACTTTTAAGGGACTCGAATCGACTAATAGTAATGCAATAAAATATAATGAACGCCAAATGGATAATGCTTTAGTAGCTATTGAAAATTAAACGTCACTCTATGGCGTTTTTTTTATTGTTATGCTCCCGGAAAAATTAATGCAGCTTTGAATTTTTTTTATCATTGGCTATCATTTGATTTTTCAAAATTGAAAGGAGTAGTATGGGATTGTAATAAGGAAAAAAATAACAAAGGAGGAATTTAGGATGGATTATCAAAATATTACCGTTGCAGGTAGCGGTGTTCTAGGTAGTCAAATTGCTTATCAATCAGCTTTTAAAGGATTTAATGTAACAGTATACGATATTAATGATGAAACATTAAAAAATGCACAAGATCGTATTACAAAATTAAAACCGTTATACCAAAAAGATCTAGGTGCAACTCAAGAAGAAGTAAATGCTGCTTATGCACGCTTATCATTTAAAAGTGATTTATCGGAAGCCGTTGCAAATGCTGATCTTGTCATTGAGGCGATCCCAGAAGTTGTTACAATTAAAACAGAATTTTACACAAATCTTGGTAAAGTTGCCCCTGCTAAAACAATTTTCGCAACAAACTCTTCAACTTTATTACCAAGCCAATTTGCAGAAGCAACTGGTCGCCCAGAGAAATTTTTGGCGCTTCACTTTGCAAATACGATTTGGAAAAACAACACAGCCGAGATTATGAAACACCCTGGCACTGATATGAACGTATTCGATGAAGTCGTAAAATTTGCACTTGCAATCGGCATGGTTCCACTACCGTTATATAAAGAACAACCAGGCTATATTTTGAATTCATTACTAGTTCCCTTTTTAGATGCTGCTGAATCACTACTAGTAAAAGAAATAGCAGACCCAGAAACAATCGACAAAACATGGATGATCGCAACAGGAGCACCACTAGGTCCATTCGCAATCCTTGACATTATCGGTATTAATACTTCCCTCAACATTGTAGAAGCGAAAGCTGCTGCTACAAATGATGAAAGCTTGAATAAATTAGCTAACCTTTTAAGAACAAAGTATATCGAAAAAGGCAAACTAGGTCGAGCATCAGGCGAAGGCTTCTATAAATATCCAAACCCAAGCTTCGAAAAGCCTGATTTCCTAAAAGGCTAATCCATTAATAAAACGATGTACATAATATCTTTACTATGTACATCGTTTTATTTTAAGGTGTTGGAATTTAGGTTGCCGGGTGGCCACTCGAGACAACCGAGTATAAAGTTCACGAGAGAATATCCCAAAAACTAGGGGCATCCTGAAAATCTACTGTTGCAAGCTTTTCTATAATTTTCAATTTAATTTCTTGTTCCAAGTCTTCTCTTTCCTGAAAGTCGGTATTGTGCAAACATTGTTTTATTTTCGGTATGAAATTCTCTATAATCGTTAGCGTCTCTTCATTGTATCGATTTTCTAAAATCGCCATAAACTATTCCTCCTTTTCCCTGAGTGTAGTTTTGAGTTTATTTAAAGCCTTCCGATGAAGGTTTGATATATTCTGTGGTGTAGTTTGTAATGTGTGAGCTATATCTTTTATAGAAAGCTCTTTTACATAAATCATCTCTAATATTTGAAGCTGTTTAACCGTTAGTTTTTGCAAAGACTTTAAAAGCAGTTCATCTTCAATATTGTCCAATAATCCTCCACCAACTAAATAATCCAGTCCCGTTCCAACGCTTGCATCTTCCATTAGCTCTTTCGCGGTCGTGCCACCTTCTTCTGATAAGCCCTTATCTAATATTAATAAAGCACGATTTTGCAGCCTTCTCCTTTTTTTATCAAAATCTAAGCTAAAGAAATAAATTAAATTACTGACATATTTGATTTTCCTAACATTTATATAGTGCAATTGGAAAGATTCATCGACAAGTTTCTTATTATGTTCGGTTGGATATAAAATCGCCTGTTGCACCAAATAAAGATTATTGGAATCCGACAAAAAGCTTTTTATGATTGGATTGTTAACCTGCTCATTATTTCTATAGAAGAATTCCTCTACTTTTTGATTCTCCATTTATTATCCCTCCAATATATCCGCCTTCTTTCTATTTAAAGTGAATGTCGTATCTATATTATAAACCAAAACGAGAACAAATGTTCTTAAAAGGAGTAAAAAAATCACCTTTTATACAAAAAAAGGTGATTTAATCCAACTCATTCAACTACTAATATAGCTTTTATTTTTTCTGGCTGATAACCAATAATTCTCTCTTCTTTATGATCAGCGACTAATAAAGTAAATGGGATAGCGCTACTATTAAATTGCTTAAACTCCTTTAATACGTGCTCTTCATTAATATCTTTATTAATATAAGTAATATTATTTCCCTCTAACCATTCCTTCAACCTAACACAATATTGACATCCATCGCTTGAATATACCGTTATATCATACTTCATCTTAGAGACCTCCTTTTTACTATAAAGAGGACAAAAACATAAGAAATGAAACCAAGACAAAATAATATGTTTTTACTGAAAGGTTGTTTTTAATATAGAAAGATCCTCTTTACATAGTACAGTTACAATTTTGCTGATATAGCCAAGCGGTAAGGCAAGGGTCTGCAAAACCTGGATTCTCGGTTCGAATCCGAGTATCACCTTATATTACTAATTTGGAGTAAGAGGGAGGGTGATTTACATTATGACACCAGAAAATGTTCCAATTTGGATTAGCCTAATAGGAAATTTTGGATTCCCTATTGCTATTACAGTCTATCTATTCATTCGCTTTGAAAGGAAAATAGATAAATTAGAAGCGGTCATCATGGAGTTATCTGAAGTTATTAAATCTCTTAATTACAAAAAAGGAGGGTAATCCACATAGAAATTGAAAAATTAATGGCCTGTTACTGTAAAGCAAGAGAAGTTCAATCATTTTATACAAATTGTTTAACGAATGACAGTCTGTCTCTAAAAGAAAGCGACTTACTAATAAATCTTATACAAAATTCCAGTATTTCTTCTAATTTATTGAGGGAATATTGTCAGATTCATGCTAATGAAATATGATCTATTAACAAAATAAACCCACCAAGTATTCTAGGTTAAGAAATACCTAATTTTATTTGGTGGATTTTAATTTTAAATAAGTGATATAAGTGCCGAATTTGACTACGATAGCAAAACAGGTAAAGAAAGGTTTATTTGATACGATAAAAACTGTAAATAAATAACATATGTGGTATAGTTGTAATAGAGTCAAACCTTAACATTAATTATGTTAAGGTTTGATTTTGTATAAGCTAAATTCATGTAAATGTGTAGTCAACTTTTATATTCTTTACATACAAGGGGCGGTGCTATTTGCAAAGAAAAATTTTTACGTATTTATCAATAACTTTCTTGTTTTTAACATTTCTTATTGGATTAGCTCCACAATACATTCTGGAAATTAGCTTAACAATTCCATTTATTTCAGGAATTTCAGGATTAATATTCGCTATTTTAGGGATAAAAGGGCCCACTCGTATGATTTTAGTCGTCCTAAATTCGTTTATATTAGTAGTATTTATTTGGATTTATCTAATGGCTTTTTATGGATTTAATGAACCTTAAAAGAACCAAAATTTATTTTTAGAAATCATAACTATTAATATTAGTGAGGGGAATTTTATGATAGCCTACAAAAGAATAGCTATACTATATCTTCTTATTATGTTCCTTAGCATTTTTATCGCTACACAGATGGACAGTATATTAACTGGTGTGTTCATTCTTGCTTTTATGTATTGGTTTTTTATTGGCCTTCCATATTTATTACAAGAAAAAGTGAAGTTTTTCGAGATATGTTGGAGTTGGTTAACAAGAGGTGAAAGAGTAGGTCCTAAAAGCTAAAGAGATGTATCTATTGAGTTTACTGAATATTACGACTAACGATACGTATCCTGTTCTGCCCCGAAAATGTTAGACATTTACTAACATTTTCAGGGTATTTTTTTGCTAGCTGAAAATATAGAAATGGCTATCATTTAACAAATGATGATAAAGGTAATCCCGGGATCTACAAGGACACTTATAAATAAATTCTTTATCAGATTTTTATTTCATGCATACTATACATCAAGAAGAGGATCGATTGGAGGCAATTATGATTAGCAACAATAAAATTGCATCGACCAATATCGTGCTGTCAATTTTACTTGTTCTAGGTATCACCTATTATTATTTTTACAATCAATCACCCATACAAATTGAACGATTAGGTCATTTAGGGTTTTGGCTAGCATTCCCTTTATCAATAATTAATATAGTACTAAGTCTAAAGCTATTGAAAAATAAAACGAGCAACGCTAGCAGCTACGTCGCTTTTATGATTACTGTGATTATTTTAATTACTGCTTTGCTTTCATTTTTTCTTTGGGGATCTCCATAAAAATTAAAGCTCCAATGGCTAAAAAGCTATTGGAGTTTTTTCATTAAAGAAACAAAACCATATAATCCTCATCAAAATATTGCTGATCTATTTTTAATGCCTTCTTCTCCGTCCCAAAAACCTCAAACCCTAAAGAGGAATACAGTCTCTTCGCTGAAGCATTCGTTGACACAACTGTTAAATTAAGCTGCTCAACTCCCTCTAACTCTTTTGCCTTATTAATTGCTTCAACCATTAAATGCTTGCCAATGCCAAGTCCACGCTTTTCGGGAGAAACATAAACGGCATAGATACCTGCTTTATGGTTTAGCTTAAGCATACTTTCCTGAACTAACGTCGCTACGCCCACTAATTCTTCTTGATCAAATACCCCTATCGTATAAGAACTCTGTGATTTTAATCTGCTGGCAATCAGCTCGATCGGAGAATCCTTTTCCTCCTCAAAGCTAGAACCAAATGCCTCTGGATTATGTTGTAATCCCTCTAATCGTAATTTCTGATAGGCTTTAGCATCTGTAGCTGCTAAACGTCTACTATTCATTCGTTCCCCTCCTCCGATATTTTTTATTTTTATGACAATTATAAATAATGTTTCATGTACTTTCACCACAAAGTTTCCTAAAATAGGAATAACAGCATAAAGGAGATTCCAACTATGAAATCGAACAATATGGCGCATCATTTTCATACATTACAAGAGCAGCGAACTCACTACCTACCTTGCATTCACTCACTCTCGCAGGAGCAACTATGGCATCGCGAGAAAGAAGATAAATGGTCGATTGGCGAACATTTCTATCACCTTTATCTCATCCTAAAAATGTTGAAAACAGCAACAAAATTTTCACTACTACTTACCCCTTACGCGAAAATGCGGAGAAACAAGCCATTCGCCACTGAAATACATGATATTTACGACGAATATAAAAGCAAAAAAGGACGAGGCATGAGAGCTCCAGGAATATTAGTGCCTCCCTCTAAAATACGTTTTACGCTGAACAGTGATGAGATAGAACAATTACTAATAAATGAAACGAGCGCAATGCAAAAATTAGTAAAAAATATTGAGGAGGATATTGCCGGGCATATTGTCTTTCCTGACCCCATCGCCCACTACCCTAATCTTATTCAATCGATCCAGCTACTTGCCATCCACGAAAAGCATCATTTTAGAATGATGCGGGAGCAATATAATAGATTGATTGCGTCCAGCGAAATATTAAATTAAGAAAATTATGTCCAGTTCATTTAAGAAAAGAGGTTAGAACTATGATTATTCTAGGAAATGTTATTGATGATCAAGGAAGATGTACACACTATTCTAATAAGCAAGATACTATTTCGATTAAATTCAAATGTTGTGGCGAATATTATCCTTGCTATAAATGCCATGAGGAAAATTCAAATCATACAATCCAGCCATGGGATAAAGAGGATTTTGATGAAAAGGCAATATTTTGTGGTGTCTGCAAAAAGGAATTAACGATTCATGAATATATGAATAGCACAAACTGTAAGCATTGTCATACTCTTTTTAATCCAAATTGCAGCAAGCATTTTCATATATACTTTGGGACGGATCATAATTCTACATGTAGTTTTTAAATAGTTGTGTGTTCAACATGTCTAAATAAAGCGTTTAGCAAAGCCATTTGAAGAGTTAGTTTCTTCGAAGCTTTTTCTTTTATCTTTGAGGAAGAATGCCCGTACCATCAATCGTGGCTACGGGCTGTTTACAATTTTCTGGATTTAGAGAGATAGGTTGAAGTTCAATCAAAAACTACATAAAAAAAGAACCGAAAAGATTCGATTCGACTTTTATTCAAACATTCCTAAACTGAGCTCCCTACAAAATGATTCTATAGTGTCACGCTCTTCTTTTGGCAATGCTTCGTACTCAATCAGATATTGTGCTGAAAGATCTTCTAGCTCCTTATAACTGACGTCTCTTGTCAGGACGATTCCATTAATCTCATGAGCCAATTCGTTTGCTGCCACAATATCCGTAAACGCAAAGGCCTGTTCTTCATCATCTGTGCATGATTGAAGGTCTATTTCGCCCTGGTAATAGAGATCATTTACTTGCACTACGTAATATCTAATTGAATCCATTATACACCTCCCCAATTCATGAAGTTCATTATGTCCTTTTTACAAAAAATCCATCCCCCGTTAAATAGAAGACGTGAAGTATAGCCGGTACCACCAATTAACGTATTAAAAAGATATCTAAAGGAGCATTCGTAAAAACTTTTCAAAATTCACGCCTGCTTCGCGCGGAATATGCTCTTTTGACGTAGCTTCAATTGAAGCGGCTAAAAACGTCTCAGCAAGCTTCATCGATTCAACTAAATCCTGCCCGCGCATCATGCCACCCATTATGACGGATGCAAACAAATCACCTGTGCCTGAATAACTCTCGCCGTTATATTCTCGGATGCTAGAAAATGAACGTTCTGCATCGACATACATATTGCCTACATAGCGCTTGTTCGCCTCTGCTGGCGGCGGATTCAAACCGGTAATAATGACGTTCGCCCCTGTCGTCTGCTGTAGCTGCTGACCCGCTTCCTCTAACGTCTGAAGATAATCTGAATCATCTTGATAGCTTTGTAACTTCTCGTATGACAATCCTGTAAGCAAACAACATTCCGTAACATTTGGCGTAATAATGTCTGCACACTTCGCTAGCGCTTTCATACGATCAAGCAACTCGCCTGTATACATTTTATACACCTCGCCCAAATCGCCCATTACAGGATCGACAAGCAGCTTCGTTTCACTTGAGTGGAACACATTTAAAAATCGAAAAATATTATCGATTTGCTCCTTCCCTGTCACAAAGCCTGTGTGTATGCCATCAAAGGTCGCGCCAAGCTTGCTCCACTCATCCACAAAGTAATCCATCTTTGACGTTAAATCCTCACAATAAAAACTCGGATACCCTGTTTGTGCCGTTAAAATCGCTGTTGGTAGTGGCACCGCCTGAACTCCCATCACTGACAGCACAGGCATCGCGGCAGTTAACGAGCACTTCCCAAAGGATGACATATCTTGAATTACAGCAACTTTTTTCATCATACTCCCCACCTAACTAATCCTGCTTGTACTCTCTTCATCGTATCACAATTAGAAAGATGCGAAAATGTGCATATTTATAAAAAATTAAACTGACCTTTAATATTTTTATCAAATTGGCACTTTTACGATAGTCAGCCCTTTGCTAAATTAAAATTATCAAAAAATTCATCATAGTGAGGACATGCAAATGCAAACAATACAAAGTCGATCCTATACAAAACCACGCACGAAAACATTTGATTTGGTGATTACGTCCATTTTAGCAGCACTTGTTTTCGTCGCCACAATGTTTATTAATATTAGGCTACCATTTGGGCAAGGTGGCCTTATTCACTTAGGGACATCTATGCTATTAATCACGTCGATTTTATTCGGACCTAAAAAGGGAGCACTTGCCGGAGCAATCGGAATGGGCTTATTCGATATTGTAGGTGGTTGGTTAATTTGGGCGCCAACTACAATTATCTCCCGCGCATTACAAGGCGCCATCGTTGGGAAAATCGCTTGGTCTAAAGGACGTAGAGGCGACGACATCCGATTAAACATTTTAGCAGCAGTTGTAGCTATGCCCGTAATGATGGGGGTTTACTATATCGGGCAAGCGATTATGTTCAAAAGCTGGGTTGCCCCGATGGCATCCATTCCTGGAGACTTAATCCAAAACGTTGTCGGATTAATCATCGCAATTCCAGTATGTATCGTGATGAAAAAAACACCGTACTTCAAAAAGAATTTTTAATACTACAAAATAAACACGCTATCTAGCCGTTTTCCCGACAGCATAGATGGTGTGTTTTTTGGTTGTCGTACCGTTTAAATTTTCAAATGACAATAATGAAGGCTCTTTTTCATACTATATGGTGGAGGTGAAAAAATGCCAAGAGTAAAATATATAGATTCTGACATTGGCTTAGTGGCAAGGATGATGAGAGCGGAAGCGGAAGGTGAAGGAAATCAAGGAATGCTATATGTTGGCAATGTCATTGTGAATCGTCTTGTAGCAGAATGTCCAGACTTCAAAGATTTAAGAACCATTAATGATGTTATTTATCAGGTACAAGGAGGAAATTTTTCTTTTGAAGCGGTTCAAAAAGGGAATTTATTTTACCAAAGAGCGCGACCTAATGAAAAAAGATTAGCCAAACTGACGTTGGATTACTGGAGAGAACATCCAGCGAAATTCGCACTTTGGTACTTCAATCCATACGCACCATGCCCACCAACATGGTACGGTCAACCTTTTACTGGTCAATTTAAAAATCATTGCTTCTATGAACCAGCACCTGATACATGTGAAAGTGTTTATCGGGGATAGATAGCTACTTTAATATTTTTTTCATCAAAACAGAAATCCCACGGAAAAGTCTACAACCTTTCCGTGGGATTTTGTGTGGTTGGCGAAATAGTTTAAATCACTAGATAATTTTTATTACCCTTAAGATTTGTATTGAACGTATATTAATTTGCTATAGTCACGAAAATGAGTTGAATAATTGTACACTATTCTTTTAAATAAATCCAATTGCTCAGTTTTCATAAACTTTTTCACTTCCCAAATGCTAGAGAGTTTACTTTTTATAAAGTCCATCCTTAACATTTTTTCTGATTTTTATCAATTTTTGTTTAATTTATAACAAAAGTTGATTTTGAAACTTTTATAGACTGGTGGCATAGGCTCTTCTATAGGACTTTATGAGTGCTCCATTGCCTCTAATTAAATGTAAAAGTCTAGTTTTTACTAGGCTTCTTTTCTTTCTTATAAGTATTAGCTACGATTTCAAACTCCAAGCAACACTTAATTATCTGACTTTTATCAATTTTTGTTCAATTTACAACAAAAATTGATTTTATAATATTTATGGCTACTGATATGCTAATAATATACCCGGGAAAAGTAATGAAGGAGGAAATACCATGCTAAAATTTTTTATCTGTGTTTTCGATTAAGATTAATCTCCTTGTAGATAAAAACAAAAAATGTGGATTAAGTTAATGAAATTAAAATATATCGATATACCATAAATTTGTAGATTATAGTAAACATCGTGAAAGCTATTACTACGTGACTAAATTTCCAAATGACACAAATATTACAAATTAATAAAGAAGACAAAAAAAGAAAAAGAGAGGAGTTTATTAAAATATGAAAACGAGCAAAATTACATTATTAGGATTAGCAACTGTATTAGGAACTATTATTTTATTCCCAACTCCATCAAGTGCAGCAGCCGAGCAAAAAGATCCAATTGGAGAAGCTACAGAAATAGTACAAGAAAATCCAACTATTACTGTCCCAACAGAAGTTCAAGAGCTAGTTGATAACTTCACGGACAATAAAGTTATTGATAGCAATTCTATGCTTCGAGCTTCACAAAGGGCAAGTTTTTATCGTGGTTCTATATTTATGTGGTCAAGAGATAATATCGACTTCAATTATAGTGGTGGAAAGGTAACAAGCAGTAAAGCATTCCAAGAAGCAGGTTATATTGTACCAAATATCGTAAGAAAAAAAGGTATCAAACCTACTAGTCAGACATCGGCTACTCACAAATGGTATGGTATGAAAACTATTGGTGCTGGGACTCCTACTCCATGGGGAGATGTGACAATCTACAACTATGATTATACTGATTACTATGGTGTTCATGGAAATGGTAACTATACTTGGTATTAAAAAAGTAGTTAGGAGATAACAATGCTACAACTTATAAATTTTTCAAAGAGCTTTGGAAACAAAGCTCTTTTTAATAACATTTCTATCAATTTTCATGATAATAAAATCTATTATATTTACGGAGAAAACGGGGTTGGAAAAACCACACTTTTCCGTTGTATATTGGGTTTAGAAAACTTTATTGGTGCTATAAAGAAAGAGAGTAAAGAACAGTTTTGTGTTTTTGATTCCACACCATTTTATTTAAATTTGACTGGAATTGATAACCTTGCACTCTTTTCAAAAAATAAAAAGGTACAAGAGCTGCTTAAAGAAAAGGTAATTGAATACTTACCATTGGATGTGTTAAATAAAGTTAAAGTTAGAGATTATTCATTAGGAGAAAAAAAGATTCTCTCGTTAATTCTTTTACTGTTATTGAAGCCTAAGATAATCCTATTAGATGAAATACTAAATGGATTAGATCAAAATAATAGAAGGATATTATTCCATTCTTTAAATACTTTACGTCGAGATTCAGTCATATTGATGAGTGGCCATGAAAAGTTATATATGGAATTAGGAGACGAATTTTTAGTAGTACGGAATCAAAAACTTGAAACCATTGAGAAAAATGAACTAAGTAGCTTATTTACTAGTCCAGAAGGGAGATAATAATGCTATTTGAATTTTACTATCAAAGACGTGCAAAGATATTCTATCTTTTTTTAGCAATCTCCATTCTTTTATCATCATTGATGTTTTTTTCTCAAGTTAATTTAATTCAAAGCAATCTGATTAACTTCGAGATGCACCTAGAAGAAGCTACTAAAAATGGGGAAGATATTCATCAATTTTTAAGCGGGCATTTCAGTGTAACTTTCAATAATAATGTGGAACAAATCAATAACCCACTAAAATATTATTATATGGCTTATCAATCAAGTCTAGTAGCTATGAATGTTAAAAATGGAATTAATCAATTATTATCTTCCTCATATTTTATCATTTTTCCATTTACGGCTGGTATTTACGGGATAATTGTGGCTAACTCAGATATAAAATACCATACTACTAAAATTAGATTGAGTTTAGATACTCAATGGAAATTGAGTTTGAATAAGATATTAGCTAGTCTTTTGAGTATCTTTTTCTTTCTGTTTGCATCAATAATTATTTTCCTGTTACTACAATATTTATCTATGTTTTTTATTAAACCTAAACCTTCATTAAACATAGATACAACACTTCTCAATCAAATCTCGTATTTAAACAAAGCACCCATACAGTTGCTATTAATCATTATTGTTGCCTTTATGAATTTTATATTTTGTTTCTACCTGACAGCAGTAACTAGAAACACTTTTATTAGCTTATTTCTTCTGGGCATATACAATTTGATACTACCGCCGTTGGGTAAATATGACTTAAAAAATATATTATTAACCATTTACCCAAGTTTATTTAACACCAATGCTTCAACATTTCGTGCAAATGTAGGACAGAATATAGAGTTGGGATTTCATTTAATCATTATTTCACTTCTTCTTTTGTTAGTCTATATTTGGCTGATGGAATACATTCGAAGAAAATGGAGTATACCAATTGAAAAATAATGGATAATTAGGTATTCCGGCTGTGATTACTTGAATTGCTGAAAAGCATTTTTGATTTAAAACAAACCTTGGTTAAAGTAAGTTACGAAATATCTTTTTACCTAAAAAAAGATATCCCGCGGAAAAGGCTACACACTTTCCGTGGGTTTTTGTGTGGTTGGCGAAAAAGTTTAAATCACTAGATAATTTTTTTACTTTTAAGATTTGTATTGAACTTATATTAATTTGCTATAGTTACGAAAATGAGTTGAATAATTGTACGCTATTCTTTTAAATAAATCCATTTGCTCAGTTTTCATAAACTCTCTCACGCCTCAAATACTCGGGAGTTTACTTTCTACAAAGTCCATTACAATAGCTACTTTCTGATTTTTATCAATTTTAGTCCAATTTATAACAAAAGTTGATTTTATTATTTAAAGCTACTGATATGCTTGTAATATACTCGGGGAAAATAAAGAAGGAGGAAATATCATGGATGTGACTAAATACAATGTGAAGAAATATAATGGAGCAGGAATATACAATGGTTCCACGACAAAATATGTAAGCAATGCTCAAGTACATATGTTACGAGTAGAAATAAATAGAGAGTAGTGTTCCGTATGAAAAACAAAAAAACATTTTGGATTATTAGTATAACAATACTTATAGTTGCCTTGCTTATAACTTATGATAAGGTTTACGAGAGCAAACACAATCTTGTAGAGATGCTAAAAATTCAAGATACAGTCTATGTCGTAACCAGGGAACCAGTTGAAAATTCCCAAGTAGTAAGAAAATTGGGGGAGATTAAGCAAAAAATAAATAGATATCAATTTCCGGATAATAATTTTGAGTCTAATTCTTTAAATAAGGGTACTCCTATATATGAAAGAAAAAACGGAGATGAATTTCCAAAATCTGTAGTGTATAAACGAGAGGGTAAATTTTATATTGCTAATCAAGTAGTAAACCTAAACCGTAGTGATTGAGGAAATTGATTGAGCAACAACCTCATTTTTAGAAATAAATTGTAAAAGTGGCTGACCTTTTTTGAAGGTTAGCCTCTGAAATACTTGTACCATATTTGTGCCAACTCAATCTAAAAAAGTATGATTTAATTTGAAATAGTGATATAAAAAATGCTGATCCGTATTTGAACTGCGCTCCAATTGTTAGACATACCATCTTACAATTGGAGGTGCAGTTTGGAGTTCCATGTCAAAAATCATCAATCCAAACTCTTCACCACCAGCTCCCATAACAGAAACAAGTACTTTGTAATCTGCATCTTCAAAGTCAATGATAACGACTTCATCATCTCTTAAATATTGCCAAGGCTTTAATTTTTTTAGGTCATTCGTAAGCTCGAATAAAGAAAGTAAATCTGGTTTTAGGCTTTCTAGTAAACTATCTACCTCTTCATCCTCCTGTAGCAGTTCATTATCAATTCCTGCAAATACCCCTACATTTTTTATTATCCTCAGGTTCTATAACTAAACAATCTAGATTGGTTATTGTATGTTTGGCCCTAAGAATACACCCGCATAGTTTTAACTAAGGGAATGGTTAGGTGCACGAGACTATTATTAGAAAATTTAATTTTATAAAAAAAGGTATCAATAAAGAGTATTAATTGTTTGATATTTGATATCCTTTTTTAATCGTTTAAAAGAAGGTGAAGACTTTGGGTTATGTATTAATAAATATATTTATTTTATTACTTATTATTTTATTTGCTGAATCATTAATGTATTTAATTACAATAAAAAATACAAAATTAAAAAGCATTTTAACTTATATAGTAATGGCAGTAATAGCGTTTATCACCAGTCTACATATACCTAACGATTATAAAGGATTGACAAAAACATTAGCTACAGCATATTTAATTGTAACATTAGTATCTTTACTTGAAAAAAATACCGATTTAGATTAAACAAATTAAACTAGTTTAAATTAAATATATTTATGTTTTGTTAGATGATCAGTCAAATTTATTGTATTAATCATGTGGAAATTCTCTGAATATAAAAAGCTCAATAGTTATGGCATACCTATTGAGCTTTTTATATATGTCTCTTTTTTTATTCGTACTTTTCATAATCACTTTGTTGCATCATTTTCTTACATTTACGCCCGAAACCAGGTGGTGATTATTGGTAACAAAAAAATATAATAAAAAAACTGTATTTACAATAAAAAGGTAAAAATGTATATTTATATAAACAACTAAGATTTTCCATATGATAATTAAAA
This sequence comes from Lysinibacillus sp. NPDC093692, assembly GCF_050280125.1. Taxonomy (NCBI): domain Bacteria; kingdom Bacillati; phylum Bacillota; class Bacilli; order Caryophanales; family Bacillaceae; genus Lysinibacillus; species Lysinibacillus sp. NPDC093692. Next base: position 57,352 of record NZ_JBNNUW010000018.1, on the reverse strand, counting down.
AATATCAGATTCGAAGGAGGAGGCTAATGGAACATTCGAGGAAAAGTTTCATGTATTTAAAGAATAAAAATTGACTTCTATAGTTTCCCTTTCACAGGATTCAGCTGTCCGGAACGGCTCTTACTAAATAATGTACAAGAAGGTGAGCTCTATGAGTAACTTTAGTAAAGGAGCTGTATATGCTGTTATTTCAGCTATAGGCTATGGGATTATGCCTATTTTTACTGTCAAAGCTTATGAGCATGGGGTGACAGTTTACACATTGCTTTTTTTAAGATTTGCATTAAGTTCCGTGATATTTTTTTCGTTTTTCCTTTTTAGAGGCATAAATATAAAAATAGGAAAACAAGATATTAAAAATCTTTTCTTATTAGGTGGTGTATTATTTACACTATTATCTATTTTTCATTTTGAATCAATAAAATATATCTCCTCATCTATGGCAGTCCTACTCCTCTATTGTTTCCCTTTATTGGTTTGTATCATTTCCTATTTTTTATATAAAGAAAAGTTGAATATTGGATCTATGATCTCTTTAGTGGCAGCTTTCATTAGCATGATTTATTTACTGGGAGTTTCATTAGATAAAATGAATATTTATGGAGTAGTATTATCCCTTCTAGCAGCTTTAGTATTTGCCATATATATGATTGTTGGAAAAAAAGTAACGATCAATAATTCTCCTGTGATAATCAGTGCTTATACAACGCTATTTGCAGGAATGGGTGTTTTCACATTTGGTTTAGTAAAGCAGGAAATTTCTTTTGATTTTAATGCTCATGCATGGCTATACATAGCATGTATGGTATTTCTCTCAACCATTATTGCTGAAATAGCATTTTTTAAGTCACTAGAATTATTAAGTTCTTCTAACGTATCGATGATTAGTATGGTAGAACCTGTCTTTACCTCTGTATTTGCTCTTGTATTTTTAAATGAACGGTTACATTTTTCTCAAATTACTGGAGGTTTCTTTCTCTTAATCAGTTTAACAATATTGATTTACTTCCAAAATAAAACTGTTACTAGCCAAGAGATAAAAGAGGACATGATTCAGAATGAACATATATTAACAAAATAGAACACGGCTCCTATATACAATGGTATGAAATATATTATTAAAGGGGATGACATTAATGCAAGTTGCAAAGCAAGATACAAAGGACAAGTATTGGAAAACTATTTTACAAGAGTTTGAATTGAAAACGGTTGTACCTTTAGGCACATTTAATAATAATGGTTTCCAATTGACAAGAGAAAACTTTATTTTAGACGAGGAAACCAAACAGTCAATTTGGAAATTTGCTAGAACTTACAGTGTTAATGTTACTTCTATTTTATATTCAGCATGGGGAATTTTACTACAAAAGTATAATGATATAAATCATGTTATGTTCGGTACAATGACTATTGATAAAAATATTTTACCTTTTTGTGTTAAATCTAATATTAATACAACAGGATTAGAATACGTTAAGCAAATTGAATACGAGACGAAACTAAGACAGCAATATGAAGATCTGGCTTTAGAAGAAGTTGCATCTTATAGTCAAATAAAATTTAAAAATGGACTATTTGGTTCTGCTTTATTGATTGGTGAAAAGGATGAAAACATTCAACGACTCTGTGAAACTTACAAGATTGATATAAGTTTAGAGGTAGATTCTTTATTGGAATGTACTGTCCTTTATAATGTTGAATTATTTAATACTTTTACAATTTCTAAAGTGAACGAACATTTCATTAATATATTAACTGACCTACTATCAAACCCACATAAAACATTTAATGCCATCAATATTCTTTCAGAAACAGAAAAACATCAAGTATTATATGATTTTAATTCCCATCTACTTAATTACGATTCAACTAAAACCATTGATGAATTTTTTGAATATCAAGTTAAAAAAGGGCCAGATAGAATCGCATTGATTTGCCAAGATAGAAAATTAACCTATAAAGAACTAAATGAAAAATCAAATCAATTAGCACATTTATTACGCCAAAAAGGTGTTAAACCAGAAAAATTAGTTGGTTTAATAGTAGAACGATCAGAAGATTTGATAATTTGTATGTTTGCTGTCCTTAAAGCGGGAGGAGCATATCTCCCAGTTGATCCAGCTTACCCGTTAGAACGTATTAATTATATGTTTGGACAAGCAGATATAAATTTACTATTAACTCATAGCCATATAAATATAGAATTATCAATTCCTTGCGAGAAAATATATTTAGACGATTCCCCTTTACATCATTATCCTACTAGTAATTTAGATAAATTACATGATGTAAATAATCTAATGTATACTTTATATACTTCTGGTTCAACCGGCCAACCAAAAGGAGTTGCTGTTGAACATAGAAATGTTGTAGGCTATTATCATAGTTTTAGAAATGAATTCAACATAAACGAAAATGATATTATGCTACAACAATCAACAGTATCATTTGATATTTCTGTAGAAGAAATTTTCCCAATCTTGCTTACAGGCGGAACTTTAGTTATAGCTTGTAGGGATGATGTAGCCTCTACAGAAAAACTTCTAGATATAATGAGAAATAATAAAGTCACAATGATTAGTGGATTTCCACTATTATTGAATGAATTAAATAAATATCCTCTTGTTGAATCATTGCATACAATGATTAGCGGCGGCGATGTGTTAAGAAAAGAATATATCAGTAATTTGATTGACAAAGTAAAAATATATAACACCTACGGCCCTTCTGAAACTACTGTTTGTATTTCATATTATGAAGTAACAAGTGAGAAGGTAGGAAATAATATTCCAACTGGTAAACCTATTGCTAACTATAAAGTCTATATTTTAGATAAAAATCGTCAGCCTGCCCCTATTGGTGTTCCTGGAGAAGTATGTATATCAGGCGTAGGCGTTTCTCGAGAATATTTAAATCGTCCTGATTTGACTAGTGAACGTTATACGCAAAATCCATTCGTAGAAAATGAGAAAATGTATATTTGTGGTGATTTAGCACGATGGTCACCTGATGGGAATATTGAATTTTTGGGTAGAATTGATAATCAAATAAAAATTGGTGGGAGAAGAACTGAGCCTGGTGAAGTTGAAGAAAAACTTTTACAACATCCTTCCATTGAAGAGGCTTGTGTTATTGCAAGAGAAAATAAAAATAAAAATAAATATCTAACGGCTTATATAGTGATGAATGAGCAAAATTCTGCCGTAGAATTAAAAGAATACTTGCTGCAATTTTTGCCTGATTTTATGGTACCGTCTTATTATGTTGAATTAAATAAATTACCTTTAACGTTAAATGGTAAAGTCGATAAAAATAATTTAGCAGTTATTTTAGACTAAGTATACAGAATTTCAGGAATGTTAAAATCTTTATTGTAGTATAAAACCTATATTAAAGATTATGCCAAATTAATAGAGCGTGGGATTAACGAAATTTAATCTCTACCTTTTAAAGTTTAAAAAGCTGAATACAAAAAGCTCAATAGTATTGGTCGTTCTTACCATATCTATTGAGTTTTTTTATCTTATAATTCTCAGGTTTTATAACTTATATATCTTCCTTATAATCTAACATTATGTCCCATATCTTATACAATTATCGTAAAATAAAAGTATAGGTTTTTTAACATTAATACAAAGGGATGACTCACTTGCAAATACCTACTTATGAACAGTTTATGTTTCCGTTTTTAGACTATCTCAAAGATGAAAATGAGCATACATTAAAAGAATTATATGAATTCCTACCTCAATATTTCAATTTATCAGAAGAACAAGTAGAAGAACTTCTCCCTAGTGGAAATCAAACAGTTGTCGTCAATCGAATAGGTTGGGCACGTACATACCTTAAAAATGCTGGTCTCATTAGTAGTCCAAAACGCGCTGTATTTAAAATTACACCTGAAGGCTTAAGACTTCTTCTAGATTCGTCTGTTAAAGAAATCAATCAGAAAGTATTAGAACGTTACCCTCAATTTTTAGAATTTAAAAACCGGACAAAACCTTCCACAGATTCTTATATAAAAACAGTTATTTCTGAGGATTCCAGAACCCCCTTAGAAATTATGAATGAAAACTATCAAATCTTAAAGCAGTCATTGCAAACTGAACTATTAGAAAAAATTATGGAATGCTCCCCTCAATTCTTTGAGCAATTAATTGTTAACTTAATCGTAGCAATGGGTTACGGGGGATCGATTTCAGATGCCGGGAAAGCAGTAGGGAAATCGGGTGATGGAGGAATCGATGGCATTGTGAAAGAAGACATCCTCGGATTAGATAAAATCTACTTACAGGGAAAACGTTGGACAAATCCAGTTTCAAGACCTGATATCCAAGCATTTGTTGGAAGCTTGGTAGGCTTTAAAGCTAACAAAGGCATTTTTATCACTACCTCTCGTTTTACGAAAGAAGCAATTGCATATTCCGAGAGTATCGAGAAATCATTAATTTTAATTGATGGGATGAAACTTACTGAGTTAATGTTTTTATACAATGTAGGTGTATCGAATGTACAAACCTTTACAATAAAACGTATGGATTTAGACTTTTTTGAGGAAGGTTTATAAACCGAAAGAAAAATGCAGCAAACTTATTTGAAGTTTGCTGCATTTTTTATGTATGTCGAGTCTTTCTTATGTAGTGAATTTTCAAACCCTATTTTTTATCTATATTTATTACTCTCCACTCGTGTGCCATATACATCAATAGTTGATGGAATATATGCATACTTACGTGTCAGCAAATCACTTACTGAGTGATAACTACTAAAGTCATTATCTATTTCCATTTTCATTTCACTTTTCTTACCTACACCATATACACGTACTAGCCACATTTCATCCTTATACTGAATAAATTTTTCCAATTCAGGATAAGAAATTGAATAGACTGCGCTTGTACTTGTTGATGTTGTACCCTTCACTTCAATTTTTATTGGTCTTGGAGGAGACTGTGGCTGTAAATAATCGAACGCTGTAATATCGTATCCTAATCCGTCACCTTGTGTTTGCGCAACATGCTCTACCTGCTCTCCGTATTGTTCTCCGAATACTTCTATTACTTTCTTTTTTACATATTCAAATACTTTTTGTTCTGCAATATCACCAATTTTTTTACGCTTTTTCAAGTCTTTTTGTAGCTGTTCTTGGCTTACTACTCGACCACGTTTCTTTGTACTACCCGCTACCCTATTACTAACTCTAGACTCTCCCTGCTCGTAACTAGAAGTCGCAAACGTTTCCTCGTTAATTTCACCATCTTCTATTAGTTCTGCTTCTGCTCCAGCCTCTGAGCTATCTTCGTTCAGAAAGCTGTCAAACAAGCTAGCCCAAGCTTCAGGACATGGAAATAAGTAAGCCTGATTTCCATGTCCATTTTCTTGAAAGGCAGAATATTTTTGCGGACGATCAGATTCCATATCTCCCCAAACAGCTCTAATTATAATTGGATGTTCTAAAATTGTGAAATCTACATCCACTTTATACCCATCGTCTGACCATAGATTTTTCTCTTGTAGCTCATGTGGTTGTTCTGCAATATAACAATCTGACGTCGCTATACCTACCGCACGAATCGCTTGACCATAACAGCTGTAAATTTTATTACCAGCCTTAATTGTAGCCATTCGTTCATACGCATGATTGCTATTTCCATTTTTATTTTTTTGCGGGGACCACATATATCCTCCGATAATTTCTTCCTCGTGTGTAGCATTTTGCATTACAATAAAATTACTCATAAATTCACCCTTAGCTTTAGGAAACGTTCCATTTCATTTTTAATATTATTTAAATATTGTATTTTTACTATAGTTTACGATTACTATATTGTCAAAAAAATCCATTACCAGATGAATAATATTAAATCTTTTTCAGTTTCAAGAGATTAAAGGCACTAAATTTCGCGAGAATTTAAAGCTTCTCTTAGTAGCCTTAAAGCAGACCTTTTTGAGAAAAAGTACTTTTATGTCGTTTTGAAATTCAATTTGATTAAAAATAAGTTGCAAATATAGATGTTTTATTATAATATTTCATTATTGTGCAAAAAATAATATGTTTTTCTTCTTATCAAGAGAGATGGAGGGACTGGCCCTATGAAATCTCGGCAGCGGAACTTTGTGATTAAGTTACTGTGCCAAATCCAGCAAGCAAAGGCTTGATAGATAAGAGGAGTGTTTTATAAATATAAGACCTCTTCTTGTTTTTCAAGAAGAGGTCTTTTTTTAGAGAAAAATGGACAAAGACGATCCATTTTTAATTTTTGGAGGTAGAACAATGAAGAAAGAAAATCCATGGGCGCTAATCCCATTTGTTGTTTTTTTGATTTTATTTATTGGTTCAGGGGTTATTACAGGTGATTTTTACGCCTTCCCAGTCATTGTAGCCATTGCCATTGCGGGCGCTGTGGCTCTGGCGATGAATCGAAAAGAATCATTTTCACATAAAGTTGATATTTTTTGTAAAGGCGCAGGAAATTTAAATGTCATGCTGATGGTTGTTATTTTTCTATTAGCTGGCGCCTTTTCAGAAGTAGCAAAAGGTATGGGAGCAGTGGACTCCACTGTTAACTTTGCTTTGTCGGTCATTCCGCAAAATCTCCTTGTCGTAGGCTTATTCATCATCGCCTGCTTTATCTCCCTATCAATGGGTACTTCAGTAGGAACGATTGTTGCACTGGCGCCAATTGGAGTTGGGATCAGTGAGCATACCGACTTTTCAATGGCTTTAGTAATGGCAGCTATTGTTGGAGGATCGATGTTTGGCGATAATTTATCCTTTATTTCAGATACAACCATTACTGCCGTTCGTTCACAAGGCGCACAAATGAAAGATAAATTTAAGGTGAATTTTTGGATTGTGTTGCCAGCAGCTATTGTAACGAGCATTATTTTAGGAATTATCACAATGGGTGGAACTGCGACACAAGTAGAGCATTTAAGCTATAGTTGGATAAAAATTGTTCCTTATGTATTAGTTATTATTTTTGCGCTAATTGGCATGAATGTTTTCCTTGTTCTTGCATTTGGGATTGTTCTGGCCGGGGCTGTCGGCTTAGCGGATGGCAGCTATCAGTTAATGGACCTTTTTCAAAAGATCGGCGAAGGAATGTCAGGCATGTATGAAATGGCATTTCTTGCGATCTTAATAGCTGGAATGGTGGAAATTATTAAGCTTAACGGAGGGATTGACTTCCTACTTCACCTTGCCACACGAAGAATTAAATCGAAAAAGGGTGCTGAATTCGGGATTGCCGGTCTTGTGGGGCTAACTAATTTATCTACAGCCAATAATACAATTGCTATTTTAATTGCTGGTCCGCTTGCAAAAAATATTGCTGACCAGTATGGGATTGAGCCGAGAAAGTCCGCAAGTATATTAGATATTTTCTCCTGTACAACCCAAGGTCTTCTGCCATACGGAGCCCAGTTCCTGGCAGCCGCAAGCGTTGCTGGAATATCGCCAGTGAGCATGTTGCAATACTCTTTCTATCCGATTTTGATAGGGATTTGCGGGATTATCGCTATCCTTATTGGATATCCGAAACCAAGGAAAGCCTGAACTTTATCACTTTAATGTGATGGGTGTTGCTTTAAAAACTATTGATTTTCATTGAATAATCCAATCGTTTTGAAAAAAGATTCATCAAAACGATTGGATTTTTTACTTCGATCCATTCTTTATTTGTAGTTCTTTCCTCTTTACTAATTCCGTTATTTGTTATAAGAAATTTCACTTTTATATAACTCTCGTTAAGATCATTAAAAACGGAATTAAGATCTATTTGTTCATTTAACAGTTTTCTAAATTATCAAATGATTCCAAATGACTTCTATTAACTTGTAAACCAGCTCTCCTATCATTGTTACTCTGTAAATTAGCTAAATTAATATTGAATTGGATGATTTCTAACAATTTATCTAAAAAAGCAATAATTATAGTCAAATCATCTTGCATTGCTACAATCCCTAAACTTTGGTGATGGATTTTGGTATTGACTAATTGTTTTTTTATCAATTCTAATTTAGCTATTTGTGTACTTGCTTGCTCAAAATTAGAATAGTCATCGAGATACTCCCTTGCATGACAAATTCCTAATCTCGTTAAAGATCGCATATAAATTTGTAAGAATCTCAAAAATTCTGAATGATTTTCAAAATTACACACTACTTCTAGTTTATTTAAATAACTAATTACTTTTAAATACTCTTTTTTTGTATTTAACCTATTATAATTCATGCTTTTTTTTGTATAAAAAACCGTTGCAAAAACAACGTCTCTTTATTTTGGCATAATCGTTTTCCATTAATTTAGTTGTTTTTTATAAAGTATATAGATGTAGTGAAATCGAATAGATCTATATTTAAAAGAAAGCTAATGCAACAAAGAGGATTTTTCAAAAAAACGTGTTAGACATGAAAGACAATCTTTGTACTAATTTATTTTATTATAGACATTAAGAAAGCCTAAGGGTATAACAAGAAAAGAGGATTTGATAATCAAATCCTCCAAGTTGCAATTCCCTCATCTATTCTTGCCATTTCTATTACAGAGAAGGTTTTTTTATAATTACTTGCTTTTTTTATATTTCCTTAATCAGATCACTACTTTTATTTTGTTATCTTAATCATCTTCTCTACTATTTGGACAATTTCATTCTTTTCTTCTTCGTAAATAATTCCATCCCTACATTTATTAGCCTGACTAACTAATTCATTTATATAGCTATTAACAGACATATTTGCTTCCCTTATGATTTTTCTCACCTCAGTAGAAAACGATTTGTAGGCTACCCCTTCCGTTAGATATTTGTACTTTGATTTAACTAATTGTAAAATTAAAAAATCTATGATACCTCTGCCTAAATAACGGTTATCAAGCAAATCAATGAATTGTTTTTCCGAGAGCTGGAAGGAACTATTGATAAGGAATAATCTAAAATTACGTTCGTAATGAAAATGCTCTGTTTCATATGAAATTTTCTGGCAATAATAAAACAAATGTTGAGAAAAAAATTGTTCTTTTAATAACTCAGGAGTTTGCATAATATCCTTTAATAAATCTAGTTCCCAATTTGAATGAGGTTTAAAATTCACTATGTCAAAATCAAAATCATAGAAATATAATGAGCAAAAATGATGTTCAGTAAAAATATATTTTAATTTAAGAAATTTAGCATAAGACATATGTTGCTCTGATAGACATCTTTTAAGAATCTCTTCATTAAGTTGTGAAATAGTGATATTTTTAATTATCCATTTAATCAAGTCACTATCGATTCTATGTTTTTTAATTTTATTACAAACAAATTCTAGTATATGTTCATCACGAACTGATTCATCCATCATATTTCTATTTATTATATATTTAAAAAACAGAATTTCTTTTTCCCATTTTCGCGAAGGTCCTGTGTATAGAATGTTATAGAAAATGAAGGATGCTCTATACTTAAAATCTAGCTTACTTGTTAAAAAAATAGCATAATCTTTATTTTGTTCTGTAAATTCCATATTAATTAAATAACCATAAATAATTTCACTTTCCTGTTCATTCATTATACTTTTTCCAAATGTTCCAAAGAATCCGGAATAATGATTGTATTTTAGAATGCTTAAATAATCCCCATAATAATCCAACATTTTATAAAAATATTGATAGTAACTATTAACCATCATGTCATAAGAGTCTGTATGTTCTGAAGCATTTACTTTGTTATCTAAGACAAATTTGAAACCTTGTTTTTGGATAATTTGACTATGAATTTCCTCAATATCTTTGTAGGAGGATATACGCTTTTCGATGATAGATGGCAACTTAAAATAAGGACAGTCTTCATTATAAGATAAATTTTTTTTTCTAGAGTAGACACTAATTAGTTCATCGAGAACATCTCCATTCAGTAAATCATCATGTTTATTCGAACTTCTTAAACTGCTATAAATAGCATTATCATGCCATCTATATATAGCTAATAACTCACGTAAACTTAATTGAATATTACACTCTTCTATTTTTACATAAAGGCTATTAAATAATCTATCTAAATAAATATTCATCCTGTTTGAAAAGTTTAAATAGACCTCCTTGTTGATTTTTAGGAAAAGATTCTGAGCTGAATATCTCTCCTAAAATATACATCAACATTTTACCTTGTTCTTTTTGATCTAATGGTTTTAACTCATCAAACAGTTTATTTAAAAAATAATCACGATTATTCTTGTAAGAATAATCGAAATAATACTTATATTCTTCAGCTACAGCCGATTCTATTTTCCATTCTAACCTCGAGTCTCTTCTCTCCAGAGTATTATATAACGTTTTCATGCTGCTTAGGCTTTGTAAAAATAAATATGCATACAGAATATAAATGAACGATACACTCACTTCCCAAAAGGCTTGAGGAATTGTATTGCTAAGGGGAATGTTAAAGTTTTTAATTCTTAAAATAGTAGTCTTACTTATAGTTGGGTAAATAACAGCATATAGCAAAAGTATCTTAAAAAATGTGGATTTAAATATTTCGAAACCTAGACGTTTAAGAATGAAATCCTTAGTTATACTTCGCCCCCAGTACTTATCATTTTTATTTTGAAGGGCATAACCAATTGTAAACTGCAGAAAAGTATATAAAATACCGTATAAAGTTAGAATGCTAATAACCAACGCAATATAATTATCCTCTTTCCCAAGCTGTATAATACCATATTTTTGTTGAAAAGCTGTGAGCGAAGATAGTAAAACTATAGGTAGTACTACATATGTAATCGTTCGTGAAATATTCCTCTCAGTTAAATACTTCCAAAAGTTAGTGTACATAAGTTTGTTTCTCAGGCTTGTATAGACCTGCATAATAAAGATCTGAATAAAAAATAAGGAAAGAGCTACTGCGAAAGAAATCTGAATATTCTCCTTGATAAGCTTTGTTAAATCCATATAATACTCCTCTCTTTTTTAAACGATATTCCTTTATTTTATAAATCTTTGATTCAAAATAACTCTACAAAACGAAATGTGGGATTATACACCCAACGTATATATCTTAAACAAGATTTATTATTTGAAAATTACAGAGGGAAAGGTTTCCTAAACCCTTCCCTCTGTGCTCTATCAAATACGAAATTTAAGATTACAAACACCACAAATCAATTCCATTTAACTACTGCAAAATTTGTTTTAACTTGTGCTTGAGTAATTTCTCTCGTTCAATTACAAATACTTCGAAGTTAGTGAGTTCTAAATCAATATTTGGAATGTAATTCAATTTCATATAGTAGTTCTGTTCCATATTTGTTGTGTACGTTTTTTGAAGCCATTCTTTAAATGGACTATCCGATTTTTGAATATTCGGGATGCCCTCGAGCAATTGAATATTCGCTATGGAATCTACTTGTGCTATATAACCGTCTACTTTCTCCTCATCCACACCTGCATTTAGCAGTCGCTTTTTCGTAAAGCTGCTTCGAGGGAAAATATGATCTAAATGGAACAGATTACGATAATCTAGCGTTGGATATAAAATTGCTAAAATCGAGAATGTACGACTGTTTCCACATTTTGCGGTCAATAAATTATCAATTTCATCATCATCGAAACTGAAATTTTTCACCTCTCCACGGAAAGCTTGCACAATTTCAGTTAACGGGAATTGCTGATGATTTTCTGCAATAATTTTACGCAGCTTAATAATAATCGTATCTGGTGCACCGCCAAATGCTTTCTTTAATAGTGCGATGTTTAACCACTTTTTAATATCGCTACAATCAATTTTATAGTTTTGATCAATATAATAATTACTCGAAACTTGCGCTTTATGTAAATAATAAATGATCGGTATTATCGCATTATTAGAAGTTAATGTCTGCTCTGAGTAGCCGAAGCTTGCAATTAGCTGGACACCTTTGCGAATCGATTCTTTAATAGAATCCCAATTCTCCTCAATTTTTTGCATTGTTGAAGCATTAAAATTATCCACCTTAAACGCAATATCAGGGAAATCACATAGCACAAGGCTCGTTTTTAATACGAAATCCTTATTGAAATAAAAACCATTGCCTATTTGATTAATTTCATCTACAAATTCTGTGATTTCTTTACGTGCATCCTTTTGCTTCCACTGTGCAGTCGCAATTGATAACAATAAATCTGAATAACTTAACTCCGTTCCTCCACTATTTACTCGGATAAAAATATTGAGCACCTTATCTAACTCTTGATCTTTCTCCAAATAGTAATTAACAATCGGTGACTGATGAATTACCTTATGTAGATTAAATAGTGTAGAACTAATAAATTTATATTGCGGCAACGCATTTAACTCTTTATCCATAATGTAATTATTAATTTCAAATGGCTCCTCATACTTTAAAATATCTCCAACCTTGAACCAATGTGCTACACCTTTCGCATTATCCTCAGCTGCCTCTTTTTCAGCCAAAAATAAAAAGTCATATTTCATATCAAAATCTTCAGACTCTGCTAATATGTCTAAATATAAAAAACGTTTCGGATAGGCATTCGGATTTTCTCTACGCATGCGCGGCATTTTATAGGAATAGCTACCTAACAAGCCAAGAAATAATGATGTTAAACGTTGCTGACCATCTAAAATAGCCGTTAAATCCGTATCACGATCAATTTCTGCTACCCTGTTATGTTTATTCGTCTTCTCATGATAATCACGAATAAATTCATAAAATTGAAACTTTGAATTATTTTCCTTATATACCTTCCAAAATAAAAACGACCCCACTGGATAGCCTTGCATAATTGAATCAAATAAATGCTCAATTTGCTCTGTATCCCACACGAATTCACGCTGAATTGCTGGTAGCACATATTCATGTCGACGAATATTATCAATTACTTCTTTGATTGTCATTGGTGTTTGAAAGCTCATAATAACCTCTCCCTTCAATCTATATATTACAATATATAGGATGTGTAGTTAAGATTCCCAAGGGAATTTGTGTAGTTTAATCAAAGAATTAAGAAATATACAAAACGCAAAGAGCATCTTCAAAAGAAGAATCACCTGACGCTTCCTTGTTCCACAGTTAGAAGGATATAAAACTTTGTGGTGATGATCTATTGGAAAAGGTTAGATTATCAATTACACAAAAATATTGGCAATCCCCCTGAAATTTTTTTATCACTTTTACATTAATTAAATTTTGTAATAAATTAGATTTTAAATTTAAAATATCCCATTTTATTTAATAGGTCTCTTATAGTTATATAATTGCCATTCTGTGAGTTTTATTGAACTACAGCTGTATTATCACCTGCCAACAAGGCAAAGCTATGCTTTTAATAACAAAATCACACAAAACTAAACATTATTCCCGTTACCTTACACTCAATCGATAATAAAAATTCCTAAAATGAAATAAAGCATAAAAATTCCAAACGGAAAATTTATACTTTACGTCATATGATATGATTACGCCTGTAGTCACTATATATATGGAGACGGCGGGAGTTGAATCACCTTCTTCTAAAAGAACTGTAATAGCAGTATTATTAACAGTTTTAAGCTACTCATGAAAATCTTTGACCAAGGTTTTGACCAAGGTTCTAAAAAACTTTACGGAGGCAAGATTTTTTAGTGATAACATTTTCTATTTCTTACTACCAACTTTCAGGAAATCACTTACAATATAAAGAGGTCGATAGGTAGTCATTATAACTCACCGGTTTTAAATGTTTACGAGAGAACATTTAAAATCATCTTTTTTCAAGCTCCATTTAACATTTATTTCGTTTATTTATATTACTGTTCACCGTAACGTCGGAACCAACAAACAAATTACGAACATAAAAATTGAAATATAAAATTTAGAGGAGAAGTCCTTAAAGATAGAGAAAAGATATCAATAGCTATATTTAAAAGGAGGCTGATGTAATAATGTCTAATAACAAAAATAACAACAAAGAAAACTCGACATCAAAAAAAAATCAAACATTGCGTAAAGAAAAAATAAATTCTAGTTTTGAAAAAGCTGTCAAGGCTAATGGCGACGCACTTAAAAAATTGAGTAAAAACTAATCTAAAGCAAAAGTTAATCATAATGAAAGGACTTTGTTGTATTATGGATTGAAGCTTATACCATTATTACGCTTATAATATGATATAAGCGTAATAATATAGGAGCAAAAATTAAACTCTATAAAATTAAGATTTAATTTAATCTAAAAATAAAAATAGAACTACAGTTTGATAAATGTAGTTCTAAGAATATAGTATGTATTCTTTATTAAAAAAATCATATCAAAAAATCATTGTGAAAAACCCTTTAAATATCGGAAATATGGCGGTATCCACTTATCTTAATAACTTGCTATTACCAAGAAAGTGACAGATAAGTTCTGCCAACTTACAGTAATCCCTTTTGGCTTGATGATGATTCGCCCCAAGTGCTAACGTTTCAAATGCGCTATATACATTACCATCCTCAAAGTTGATTTGTTTAAATCTTTCTTGAAACGAAATATAAACTGTCCCATAAGTTTCTTGATTAGTTCTGTCGTTTACAAAGAAATCATCTAAGAAAATAATAGTTAAAACTTCTTCTATCAATTCAAAATCATCATTGAACCATTCTTCAATAGAAACTTTAAGTTCATCAATCTTAAAATCAAAGTTCTCTCCAATTTCCTTAATCTCAAGAATTTTAAACACTTTTTCAAATAGTTCTCCGTAATAGTCATTTGAATTTAATACAAAATATGTACTATCTTTCTTTCCATCACCAAATGCTTTTGCAAACTCACTTCTACTCTCTAAAGTATCTGTTACTAAATCTGTACTTGTTTTGAGTGTGTTACCCACTATTGGTATATCAGACAAGACACCTGAAATTTTTTTAACTGTAGATAAAACATTCCCCTTTTTTTCTTTTTGCGATTGGAACTCAGCAAAAGTAAACTCCATAACACTCTCTCCTTCATATAAAATGTGAATTTTACTCGCCTGACTTATAAATTTCATTATGTATTTCTTCTATAATTTCACTTGCTAAATCTAAACATTCTTCAACAAAGTAATTAGACATAATTATTCTATCATCTTCTGAAAAACTTAATAATTCATTAGATTCAACATACTTAATTGCATCAACCTGTTGTTTCGCTTTATTTTCTCTATCAACAAAACCATTACTGTGTACAATTCGGTTACGTATTACCCTTAGAATCTCTATTTCTTCTTCTTTTTCTGAACTAACTAGGTTTTTTTCAACATTATCTCTAAGGAAATTTAAATAATCATTAAACCCTTGACCACGGACATTCACAGCATTAAGTCTTAATTCACTAATTGCTTCGTTCGCCAATTGGAAAACACTATACTCTAAATGTGTCCATAAGTTAATCAAAATACTGTATTTATTGATTCTAGGTAGAGTATCTTCATAAAGAATAAAATTATCACTAGAAAAATCATAGAACTGTTGTTTTGCTTCTTCATCCTCAATTTCCTCTGCAAGTTTAACTAAGGTTTCATATTGTTGTTTGCACATATCGTTTGTATTATGAAGTAACACTTCCAAATCATTTATACTTTCTAGTTTTATTATTAAACTTAATCCCTTCCAACCGAAATACCTTCTCATAGTATCCCCCTTAATTAGATAAAAATATTTCATCTTGACAAGATAAATAATAGAGCAGCGAAATCAATATTTCTGCTGCTCTCAATTATTATTTTTTTAAATTAAAATCGACTCTTACAGTGCCTTCATAACTTCTACGAAATTATCTAATGTATATGCCCCATCTAAACCTAATTCTTTATCTTTAAATACCATGAAATATCGGTATGAGGTTCCAGACTCTGCCGCCCATTTCCTTCCTAATTTAAGCTTTGTTTTACTGTCATCACCATCTAGATAATCACCTTTGGCTTCAACAAGAATAATTTTACCTGACTTGGTTCTGACTATAAAATCCGGATAATGATTAATACACCCATTAATTCGGATGCCTTTTCTTTCAATTATTCTATGCCACCAAGTTATATTGTCTATACCCACGATTATATCAATAAGTTTTCTTTCAAAATTATTTAAATCATTTTTTTCCGCCTCGTATAAAGAGTTTGGAATAGAATCTATAATCACTGCAGGTGTAATAATGGTTGGAAATTTATATGACTCTCTACAAACTATTTTTCCACTATCTAACCATCTATAAAACTGACTTTCTCGATATTTACTTTCCAAAACCTCAATTTTTTGAAGTATTTTACGTGCATATACAGGAATTGCAGTTTCCATCGCTGCTAACTCATCATCTTTCATATTAGATATGATTCGGCGGACGTAATCACTAATTTCTGAAGTAGCATATCGATTGTTTTTATTTATTTGTTTGCTAATCATATCAGTACATTGTTTAATCTTCATTTCCGCGGGCAATTTGGCAAGATGTTCTCTAAAAAATTCGCTCTCACTTCTTGAAGCACGTTTATATTTCGGAACTGCTTCTCCTTGTTCTTGTACATCTATTTGATACATTTCCCCGATTGCTAGTTCAAAACTAATATTTGCATCTTGACCGCTTAATGTAAAACCATCAGATAAGTTTTCCGGTTCTAATAGGCTATATTCCTCACCGAACAAATCCGCTTCAGTTCGAAGGAAGAACTGTGGCACCTTAATTTTATTTACATCTTCTGAAAATTGTGATTGAATTGTAAACTGGTTTAACATTCTCCCAAGTTCCCCTCCAGTAAATTCAGAATTATTGTTTTCTATTATCTCAGAGTTATAACCTACTGATTGGATTGTGGCATCTCGTATCATTTCTGAAAGTGTACTATCACGATTATCAGCATTACCTTGTACAGTAACATATACTTCACTAGAGTCGATATCATCAAAGTTATCATTACTCTCTTCTTCATTATTTACTGTTTCTTCACTTACTTCTATTTCTTTATTATCGATTACTTCCTTATGTACTTCTATTGCTTCATTACCTATTACTTCCTCCTTTATTTCATGTACATCTTCATCTAATTCAATTTGCGATGTACTAGAAGTAGTTTCCGCTTCAGATAATTCTCCAACTCGAAAATCCTTTCTACTAAAACCAGCATTATTTAAACCCACTACAATATTTTCTAAAGTTTTGTGAAAATCATTTGAACAAGTAAGTACATAAGAAGTATTTAGCAATGGTGAATTATGTTTAGTTACATAAGGTAGACGTAGTATACGACCTAATATCTGTTCTACATCAACAGCTGAAGTTTTATTAGCTAGTGAAGCCAAAATATATGCAAACGGACAATCCCATCCCTCTTTTAATGCGTTTACCGTGATTATATATCGAATAGGACAGTCCTTGCGCATTAAGTCTATATCACCTATTTCATCTATTGTAGATGTCTTAATAGCAATCTGCTCCTCAGGAATTCCCATTTCTATTAGTAAGGATTTAATTTTATCGAAGGTCTCACTATCCTCACTTATTTTTGGTTGCGCTTGAAATAATACGATAGGTCGTATATATTTCCCACTCTCTTTTTCTTCTTCAATTGCTTGTTGTTCAATACTTCCACGAAGTTGAATTGCATCTTGAATTACACTTTGACGAGATGTACGGTTATATACTACGACTGGTAATTTAACCATATTTTCTTGCTTAAGTTCTCGAGCATCCACATAAGAAATAATGTTACTACTCCTTCTTGGGGTAGCAGTTAAATCTAAAATTAACGACGGATTCAGATTACCCAACATTTCTATACTTAAATTGGACCCAGCATTGTGACTTTCGTCAACAATCGTTACCGGAGAAAGATGTCTAATCACTTGAATCAATGCGGTATCAGGCGTATCAGCTAGTAAAACCTCATTATCTATAAAGTACTCTGCAAATCGTAATAGGTTTCCATTTTCTTGATAAACCTTACGAACATCTTTTTTGGTACTATTTATTCGTAAAGAACCATAACTTAAAACGCATATTGTTAACATCTCACGCACTGTATCTGGAGAAAAATTTTCTCCATTAAGCAACATCTCTTTCGTATATACACCGACACGTCCAGCAAAGTCTGCATCTAGTCTTTTACGATATGGATGATTAACATCCGACAATGTTTGAATTGTTTGAACCAAAATAGCATCAGACGGAACTAGCCATACAACAAAATGAGACTTATCAGATGGCATTCTATCAAATATACGTTTTATTGAAGCACAAGCCAAAAAAGTTTTACCACCACCAGTGGGAACTTTCATACAAATATGTGGGACTCCAGAAATGTCGTTGTTATATACTGGAACTCCACCAAAACCAACATTAACATCTTGTGCCTGCCAATAATCAGACCAAGCAGTTATAATATTACTGCTATCATTAACACAATTTAGGTAAGAATAAAGATTATTTATAACTTTTTTCTGATAATTCTTTAGTTCCATTTGTCATCCTCCTATAATCTTGAAATATCTCGAGGTATTTTCTTAAACGTTATGTTATATTTATCTAATTCCACATCACTTAATGTACATAAATCCGCATAAATAACATAGCTATCGGCTTTAGTTTTTACTAAGTGAAGTAACTCTCGATTCAATGTAATTGTATGCACTTTTTCGTAGCATAAGTAGTAAGCTGTATTAATATGCGTACCTAAGTAATATGGTTCATCTATTTTAAGAGAGTTCAACTTACATTTTGTTTCAGTAAAATATACATATTCACGAATTTTTTCTAATTCAACTTTATTATTAAGGTTTTCTCCCTCAAGTAAAGGCTCCCCCAATTCGTAGTAACTGAATCCGCCACCAGTTCCTTCTATAGAGTCTTCTTCCGTCCCATATCCAGTAATAACGCGTTTCACACGTTCAGCCGTAATACTACTTGCATAATCCATCATTTCTATTAGAATGAATTTTCTGTTACCTTCATTAATTTTATTCATACTTAATACTGCATGTGCTGTTGTACCAGACCCAGCGAA
Organism: Lysinibacillus sp. NPDC093692; assembly: GCF_050280125.1. Lineage (NCBI taxonomy): Bacteria > Bacillati > Bacillota > Bacilli > Caryophanales > Bacillaceae > Lysinibacillus > Lysinibacillus sp. NPDC093692. The sequence goes on along the minus strand of NZ_JBNNUW010000018.1, from coordinate 38,384 downwards.
GGAATCCAGAATTATATCCCCATCCGAAGTTACAGCCTGGATAACACTAGAAATTAAATCGAGAGGTTTAGGATAGTCAAAAACTTTAGCTACTTCCGGAAAGATTGTTTCCAGCATTTTTGTTCCATTTACTGTATAAAACGATTTTTCACTCCAAATCGTTGGTATTTGCCCCCCTACAGTTTGATTATTTCCAAAACGTAAAGTTGGCGCATTGTCTTCATGTCCTATTACCTGTAATTCTCCTGAATTAATTTTCTTAATAACTCCACTAGGTAAATATTGGACACTGTATTTATTAGGGCTGTTAGCTGATTTATTTAAACTTATCTTGATATAACCTTTTTCCCAATCGCTTTTCAGTCTCTGTGGTATTTGACGCCAAACACAATGCTTCCCTTTTGTAGTAATAGGATATACAGCCACAGTACCTTCAGGTGCAACCGAATAATCATACGGAAAATCGGCTTTATCTCCTAAATACGAACCATCTTCTATTTGTTCTTGAAGAGATTTACCTGTACCTACAAACAAGCCTGTTTCAGTATCAACGAAAATTGGATATGTTTGGTTAGGACGTTGTGTCTTATCAAATGTGCTCAGTGTTAAGCCTTCAAATGGTGAACGTCTCTTTCCACCCCAAAAATCTATAGAATTCGCTTTAAAATCTTTTGGCACCACAAAAATCAAATACTCATGAACATAGTTAAACCCTCCTGATGGTTTTCCACCAGATGTCTGTACAGTTACAGTAACTATTTGTCGAGTTGCAAAAATTTCTTTACATATTCCAATTAAATTGTGTAACTCATGATAACTAATACTTAGTATTAGGCAGCCATCTTCAGTAAGTAAACGTTGTAATAATTTAAGACGCGGATACATCATAGATAGCCATTTGTCATGACGTGATAAATCTTCACCATCTTTTCCAACTACCTCACCAAGCCATTTTTTGATTCGAGGGTCATTTACATTATCATTATATATCCAGCCTTCATTACCTGTATTGTACGGTGGGTCAATATAAATGCATTTAATACGACCTTCATATTGGGGTAACAGCGATTTCAACGCAGCAAGATTGTCTCCATTAATAATCATATTCTCACTATTATTATCTTCAGTGTGTTGCCCGTTTTCATCATAACTATATTTGTGTTCTAACACACGATATGGCACATCCAAATGATGATTTACCACTTTTTCTTTTCCAATCCACTCTAGTGTAGGCATAATTTATTTCTCCACCTTATTCCATTAATATATTCCATAATATACCCAACACACATCTAAGAGTCCTATAAAATCCCAATAATTAGAAATACAAGAACTTTATCATAGCACAATTTCTCAGATATTTTTGGGGTATTCTTTAGATTTGTACAAAAATACGATTTCTCAATAAAACAGTAAGCATAATATATAATTTTAATCTTGCATTTCATTAAAATATCCAACTTAATTTTAACTTATTTCCTCTGTACTGTTACATCAAATAAACAATTTCAACGAAAAGTATCCTCATTCATTATATAGAGTTTTTGAGTAGTAGCCACCCTTAAAATATTACCCATGGTACCTTTGTTTTAAATGGTGAAATAGAGTATTTCAATTTTGGATAATTCTGTTTATATTGTATAATAGTATAAAGAAGAAAGAATTTTAGTTAAATTAATTGGAGGTATGTATCTTGAGCACAAATGAATTAGTTGCTCCAAAGACTTTTATATCGTACAGTTGGACAACACCTGAACATGAGGAATGGGTACTTGAATTAGCCACTCGATTGATTTCAGATGGTGTACAAGTAATTTTAGATAAATGGGACCTTAGGGAAGGGCATGATATACATAGATTTATGGAAACTATGGTTCATGATGATGATGCAATTGATAAAGTATTAATAATATGTGATAGAGGTTATAAAGAAAAGGCAGATAATCGTCAAGGTGGCGTTGGTGTCGAGTCACAGATAATTACACCAAATATTTATACTGATGTACAACAAGAAAAATTCATTCCCATTATTGCTGAAAGAGATATAAGTGGTGCACATTTTATTCCTAATTACATTGCCTCTAGATTATATATCGATTTATCTTCAACAGAAGCATTTGAAGATAATTATGAAAGATTATTACGAAGCATTTACAATAAACCTATGTATAGGAAACCAACTTTAGGGAAAACACCAAGCTTTCTATTAGAGGAGCATGCACCTAGATACTTGACTACCCCTATCTTAAATAAAATGCGAGTAGCCAGCGAGAAATTCCCTCACAAAATGCAGTTTTTATGGGGAGAATTTAAGGAAAGCCTCTTTGATACACTAGATACTTTTCAATTAAATATTGATAATCCAGAAGGATTAGATAATTTAATAGTCGAAAAAATCCAGTTAATGATTCCTTTAAGGAATGATTTTGTAGATGCAATTGAACTATTAGTCATGACAAACTCTATCGATAGTGATACTATCATTGAATTCTTTGAGGAAATTTTCAAATTCAGTGAGTTCCGAGGAAATGGAAGATTCTATGAGTCCCAACATGACCATTTCAAATTTTTTATAATGGAATCCTTTTTATATGTTATGACGATTTTATTCAAAACAAAAAAATATCACATTATTTCTGAAATTATTAATTCAGATTTCCATTTAGAATTTCGTACCTCTAGCCAAAGGTCTGCAAGCTTCGTTCATTTCAGATTCTATTTGGAATCATTAGAAAGAGTTGGAGCAAAAGCAAAACGATTAAGCTTACATGCCGACTTAATCAATAACTTCAAACATAAAAAGTATGGTAACGAGCTTTTCGAAACTGATTTAATTCTTTATTATGTTTCTAAAATTAATTCTAAATTTGATAACTACTACTCTTGGTTCCCAATCTCTTATTTCTATTTATCAATAGATAAGCCAATTCGCTTCTTAACAAAGCTTAAATCAAAAAGTCATTTTAACGAAGTAAAATCTATTTTTGGTGTAGATGATGAGGCTGACTTAGCTGATAAAATTACTAATTTCAAATTAGATAGAGGTTATAGTGAGTCATGGCATGGTATTCCTCATCCATCCACAAAAATTGATACAAATACTCTCTGCACATTGGTTTGACTACAAGTTATTTGATTTCCTTAAGCGTTTCTCTATATAAAATGAGAAACGCTATTTTTTTGAATATAAAATATAAAATACAATATTTGATTTTATTTTAAACATAATTTTTAACAAATTGAAATTTGCCCCTTCAATATTTATGAATAGTAAAAACTATTTTCACACCTGCGCTTCATTAATAATTTTATAAACTGTTGCTCTCCCTATTCCGTATTCTTTTGCAATATCTGTAGCACTTTCTCCTGCTACAAACAACGCTCTTACATGCTTTTTTACCTTATCATCAATTGCAGGTCTGCCTCCAACTCTACCGCGCTTACGAGCAGCTTCTAAACCTGCCTTTGTTCTTTGTTGGATAATATCACGCTCAAACTCAGCAAATACAGCTAGCATTCCAAACATAGCTTTTCCAGTAGGTGTTGAAGTATCAAATGAATCATATACCGATACAAAATCTACTTCCTTTTCTTTTAGTCGGTCTGTTAGCTCATACAATTCTTTTGTACTTCGTGCTAAACGGTCTAGCTTATATACAACGAACAAGTCACCTTTTGTTGCTGCTTTCATTGCATTGATTAATTCCGTTCGCTCATTCTTACGGCTCGACACTTTCTCTACATATAAAACAAGCTCTAATTCTTTTTGGTCTGCATAATTTTGAATTGCTCGTTCCTGCATATCTAAATTCTGTTCTTCAGTACTTACACGACAATAACCAATAATTCTACTCAAAATTAAACCCCCATTTCTATAAACTTATATGTTTTATATACTTTTAATAATAGACGAGTTTATAGACAAATTCCACAAAAAAATAGAGCATAAACGTTAATTTATGCTCTATCTTTAATTTATCTACTAAACGAAGGTTTTATGTACTATATTAATTAAATTGGACTATTCCAAAACTCATCAGATTCTAATACAGATTTAACTAATGCATTTTCCCAATTATTACATCCTACTTGTTGCTCAAGTACGTCTAAAAGGAGCACTACTGAACCTAATAAGTCCAACAATGCTCCTTTATTTGTATTATTATTAAAGTAAAATCTTGAGATGGAGTCGATTTAGGATATTGTCTACGAATAATATTATAAAACTCATCGTTACTATCCTCCTTGATATAATCTTTAGCAGTTTGAAATGCTTTCTATATCATAGAATCTAACTCAAGATTATTTAATAATCGCTCTAATAATAAATAAAGATTTCATTTTTTAGGCAACGGAAACTGCTGCATAAAATGCAACAAAGCAGCAGAAGTTAAATCAATCGACGTTACATAGCCCCAATCCTTAACGTATTGAGTCCAATCATCGAGAACTTTCGAGCGAAGCTTGAAACTCGTCGCTTTAGCATCTTGACCAATCACTTGTTGTAACAACGGCTCAAAAGATTTATGCTCATCCTCTTGCAATTGTTTATAATCTACCAACATGAGTTTTAATAAATCCCAATCTACATCATTCGGCATTGTATTTGTGTCATTAATTGGTTCTGTTGTTGTAGTTGTCAATTCATCTTCCAAATTAGATTCTATTGTTTTTTGTTTTCTACTTCCGATTATTAGATTACTGTGAAAAATTTTGTCTTCTGGAACAAACTGCTTTATTTTTACATCGTACAAATAACCCTGTTCTTTTAAAATACTTTGCACGAACTGATGAGAAACATTATACTCACCATTTTTAAAATCCTTTGTAGTTTTACCTTCAGCTTTCAACTCAAGCATTCTAGCATTAGCAACCTCGATTTGTGACTGTAAATCCAATGCTCGATACTCTTTAATATTCAAATATAAACCCTCCCTTTTAAATTCATATTCTCCCATCGAATTTCTTCTATAGTTGTTAATAGGAAAGATATTTTACAATTCAAATAAATAGCTAAACAATTTAGTTATTTGAGTTTCTTTCAAAATAACTTTTTCATATTGTTTTCCTTCTAAATTCAATTCACCTAACTCTTCTCCATATAATTCACTTTGTTCAATTGGTGATGCAAAGAGACAGTATTCGAAGATTACTTTTCCCTTATCTCTTTGCCGATGGTTAATTAAAGCAAAAATTGGACCCTGCATATCGTTGAGTGCAAATACACTTACCTCTAACATAGGTATCATACCGAAATATACTTCACAGCTCTCTTTTACATTAGAAGTATTCGTTACGGTATAAACTACTGGATTATTATATTCAAGCTTTTGTTTACTAACTTTTATCTTTTTGGAATCTGGTAAAATTTCTTTTTCCCATTTATTTAATATTTCATAAACCGTTTCAAATGTATCTCCATAAAAACAAAACCAATACTGGTACGACAACGACTTACCTAATTTAATAATGTTATTTATACTTGTAATCATCGCCTCAACATAGCCCGAATCATATACATCATCTTCATATCCATCTAAATTCATTAATATTTCATTAATATAAATAAATGCTTGGTTAATGGAATCTAGTATTTTAACTACAGATATTACATCTGCACGTCTATTGTTAACCAAATATATCTTTCCTTGATAGAAATTATTAAGCACTATAAAAGTATAACGACTAATTTTGAAAAGATGTTGAACACGTTTCAGTGATTCTGTATAATCAATTTTTCGACTGTTTTGATACAAAATATGATGTGAAATACTTCCATCTAATTTTACATTTTTTAATACATCAGTATCAGATAAGTCTTTTAAAGTGAGTAACGTATTATAATTAGTCAATATATGTTTGTTAAACGCTTCTATAGCGTCGTATAAACAATTTACAGTTACTTGTAGATATTTTTCATTTATTAGTTCTAAGTCCTCCGTTTCAATTATTTTTTTATAATAAGAAAGACTTTCTTCAGTCATTTCTATTCCAATCTCAAAGTAATTCATCTAAACATCTTCTTTCGCTAACTTTTTTCACTTTAATACCTTTCAAGCCGCTAAACCTATTTGTTTGAATAATCAGATATCTATTCTCGTAAAATATTACCCTTACATACCCTTGCCCATAATGCCTATGCTCTCATTTAACATTTTCAACGAAAGGCTTGGAAAATCCAAACTTTTGAAACGAAGATGTATAAAACCACACTCCTTTTTGAAGGATATTGCAAATTTGAGCGAACTTTTCAAAGTATCACCAATTAATTCTGTCATTGTATCGTTAATTATCCTTTGATTTAATAGAGTTTTTAATAATCTTTGAGAATAGTTGTGTAAACCTTATACTAATTCTTACTACTTCTTTAACCCCTCTATCTAAGTAATATTTAGCCTCTGCTTCAGTATAATACCCATTAACAAACATTAGTTCCGTTCGAACAAAATCCATTATATTACTACATCGTAGTATCTTTTTATCTACAAAAAAGTAGCCTCCTTCTCTATGCAGATATTTAACCTTATCAACAATCTCACTCGTCGTAAGATTAATATCGTATTCTTGCAACTTAACTTGTAAATCTAAATCATCAAAACTGACTAATACTTCTTCGTTGTTATTTTCAAACCCAAAGATATTGTTTTGTATAATAGCGTACAAAAACATTGTATCCACATGTGATATTTGAAATGGCGGTTTCATAGGTTTAAAAACTGCACAAACCTGTTCCCATGTATCTTGCTGCTTTTTTTCAATGTCATTGATAGATGATTTTAAGTCTTCCAGCGAAATATTATTCATAATAGTTCCTCCTCAAAATGAAATATATATTGCTAGCGATTTAGTATCAATTGGTCTAAAGATATACAGTTTTAACTTTAAACAGAGATTTAGTCGTGGAAGATTTGAGTATGTAAATTATATGCAACAAATATTACAACTGTTTAGTATCTCGATTATATTCTTCGTTAGGAACTTTACAAGAACAAGAATAATATCTAACTTCATTTGTTGAATATATTAAACGCATTAACTTAGGTAATAAGTAACGATTCAGAAAATAATTTTCAATACAATATTTTCATTGTTTTAAACCTCATGAAAGATATCGGTAATTGTATGGTTCCAAACATTTTAGAAAAATATATTTGATTTGGAGTACCTCTAACATGTATTAAAAACTTATATATAAGTTAATTAGGATATATTTAGGATATATATATAACTTATATATAACTTATATAGGTTCTTTATATCATTTGATAATTTCAGGATTACATTATTCAACCTTAAACCACCAATATACTTAAATTTCACTTTCAACAAATTTTCTAGAAACCCATTAATAGCAACGTTTCTGAATGCTAATATACCCCTCTTTGTAACATAACAGTCTAAGAAAAAGATAATTTTAAATAAAAAAACACTGAGAGTCAAAACGACTCCCAATGTTAACCAATATAATATTTTAATAATGTTGTTTTTTCCTAATTACAGCATTCGCATAAATCATAGTACAATTCTAAGCCATCACCTAATATAGCATAACTTACATTTCTATCTTCATTGGTCCTAGTAAGATTAATGCCGCTTCAGCTACTAAGCTATATTCCCAATAATCAACCCATTGTATTAATTCCACTTTACAAGTGTTAGGCGACTTATATCACAGTATTCTTCAACCCCAAATTGAAATGTAAAATAGCCCTCATCACCCTCTAAAAAATTCATCCAATCTTCCAATACCGTAAATCAAAACAAACACCAGAGACAAGAGCGTTACTGAAATTAAAGTTCAACAACGCTCTTTAATTTATTTAACCTTTAACTCCTAGTTTTGGTGTTCGACATATAAACCGGAATTATTCTTCAACCAGTTGTATATGATTCTCAAAGATAATTCTTCAAAACTAATACTGCATGGATTCGTTTGATAGCAATGCTTTTTATAGAAAATAAATATTGGTCTAAATCTTTTAAAGTTTTTCTTTCAAACCATTGACATGACTAAAGAATATGGAGATTACACACTACAAATAGTGGAGGAATAATAATGATACACACAGCACAATTACTTATCACATTATCTGATTATCACGTCGCACAAAAAACACACTTACATGGCAAATTAACATTTAACAAAATTATGTTACAAAATAATATCTTTGGCATAAAAGCCAGACAGTACTGTGCGAAAGACGACAGAATACCCAGATGTAGTATTTTTATCGATGCCACAGTCATCTTGCAAACTGGGTTAATTGTCGAAAATGATTATTATCGTATCAAAGCAGCAATAAAACGCTCTCTTGCTATTGTATATGGAGATGAGGATTTATATGATAATCACAATTTGGTTCGCATAGATTACCGTTATGATGTTACAGTACCGAACCCTTTGGATAGAACGTTATATTTATATCTGTATCACAAGACAAGAGGAAAATATAGTCGTTTGAAAAGAACTGGGAGAGATACATACAAAACATCAATCTATCATTCTTGTAAAAGTATCGAAACAGTTTTATATAGTAAAAATGAAGAATGTGAAGCTAAAAATAGAGAACCGGAGTGCTGGGAAAAAGATGTCCTCCGCTTCGAAACGCGTATAAAGAATTCCCATATATATTATCAAATCAAAAAAAATTCAGAGAAAAAATGTCTTTACAACTTTTTTAAACAAGCCAAATTTGAATACTATATGCGGGAATATTTACTTAAAATTTTTCCAACTGGAGATTTTTACAGTTTTAATCTTGCAGAAAAACTAGTTAACAAAACTGATATTTCGAAAGTGCTTAAAGACAGTCTAAAAGATTTTATGAGAACTGTCTCTCATGGAACACTAGACACTCCCAAAAATACAATCTACACAAAAAGTATGTCCGAAGCTACTTGGGTTAAACGAATCAAGTTATTCAATGAAAAAAATATTAATCCCATTACAATTCCGATGAGCAAAAAAACTTCCTATCTACCTAATTTGTTGAATGACTTATTTAAATGATAAATGAAGGAAATTGTTTAGAAGCAAACATATAAAAATCTATTATATATTTTACGAACCCGCATACAATACAAAGTTCTAACTTAAACTTGGAGCTTTACAAAAGTAATTTGAAAGGCGGGACTCTTAATGAAGAAAATTGGGGAACTATTTTTAGAATTGCGAACAACAAGAAATTGGACTTTAAAAGAAATGGAAAACGCTAGTGGTGTTCGTGCCACATATTATCATTACGTTGAGGTGACTAACAAAATGCCAAGTATTGAGATTGTAAAAAGATTATCAATAGCATACGACGTTAGTCCACTGATATTTTTTGATACAGTTCAATTTGAAGGAGTAAAAAAATAAACCAATTAAGACCTTTTATCATAACGATAAGGGTCTTTTTTATATTTTAATACTTATTAGCAGGAAAAAAATACTTATCAAAAACTTCAAAACCTTTAATGATACGGGCTTGTGAAGGTGTACGACATGTTTTTCATTTTTAACATCAAAATTTATTGTACACTGATGTCAATTACTCACAACTAACTCGGAAACTAACATTTAAAGGAGCGGATTACATTGCCATTAACACTAGACCTACCTACTGAATTCGATAATGATTTACAAACTTTAATTAATTCCACATTAAAACAGATTGTTCAAGACATCCAAATTCAAAATACACAAAAAGAGTGGATGAGCTTAAAGGAAGGAGCAAATTATGCAGGTGTTTCTTATAACACTTTTATGAAATTCCGAATAAAAGGGTTAAAAATAAGTGAAATTGACGGCGTAAAGCGTGTATCAAAAACCGAAATTGATAATTTCCTCAATAACAATAGTTATTAATATCAAGCAAAATATCATCAGAAAGCGACGAGGTTCAAAAGTAGATTATCAATAACTGCATGTTGTAAGATACAGTTAATGCTATTTTAACTAGCAGACAATCTCCTATCTCTTGCCTCCGTAAAGCCAGAAAATGGAGAGATGAAAATGACAAAATCTAAAACAATCAAAGAGTACACATTAACAAATGGAGATACACGTTACATGTTCAAATTATATGCCGGCGTTAACCAGTTAACAGGAAAAGAACTTCATACAACACGTCGTGGATTTAAAACACAAAGAGAAGCAAAGGTTGCTCTTGCTGCTTTAAAGGCGGAAATCAATAATGGTACCTATAGAAAAAAAGCTGTCGAAACATATCAAGACTTATATGATATGTGGATTGGTCCGTATGGAGGTTCTGTACAAGATAGCACTTTTTAAAAAACTGTACGAATTTTCAAAAACCACATCTTACCTCTGATGAGTAACTATCGAATTGATAAAATCGACATTTCGACTTGCCAAGAACTAGTTAATCAATGGTCAAAAAAATTAAAGGGATTTAAGATGGTCAAATCTTATGCTGCCAAGGTGCTAACCTTTGCAATTAAGCGCGGCTATATTCAAACAAACCCCTTTGATGCGGTTGAGATGCCTATTTCTAAAAAGAAAGATTTCTTAAAGAAAGAGAAGGAAAAATTCTATACTCGTGAACAGTTACTCGAATTACTCGAATGTTTCAAGGAAGAAGGAAATCTGAAACAATACGCCTTCTTCCATCTTCTGGCATACTCTGGTATGCGTAAAGGTGAGGCTTTTGCTCTTACTTGGAAAGATATAAATTTTAAAACTCGCGAGATTAATATTTATAAAGCAGTAGCTCGCGGTGAAGATGGACTTTATATTGGACCAGTTAAGAATGACTTGCCACGTATAATTACAATGGAAGCCAAAACAATTGAACTGTTACAGGAGTGGAGAAAACAACAATCTAAAGAAATTCTCCAACTAGGGGGTAATAAAATGACTCAAAAACATTTTGTATTCCCAACATATAAAAATAACGAGATACCAGAACCAAGTAAAACCCATAATTGGCTAAAGAAAGTATTAGATAATTACAATTTAGAGCCACTTACTGCACACGGTTTTCGTCATACACACTGCTCCCTACTATTTGAAGCAGGAGCATCGATTAAAGAAGTACAATATCGCTTAGGACATAAAGATGTACAAACTACCCTTGACGTATACACTCACGTAACAAAACAAACAAAATCTAGCACAGTAGATAAATTTACTAATTACCTCATAAACGGATAACATGGTCACTCATTTTGACCAAGAAAATGACCAAGGTTTATTTGAAATTCAATGAAATCGTATGACATAAGCAAAATAAAAAACCCTTGATATACAAGGGTTTTGACGTTCATTGAAACTCAATGAACTCGTATTATGGAGACGGCGGGAGTCGAACCCGCGTCCAGAAACTCCAATACTTCAGCTTCTACGCGTGTAGTTTGCCTATTTACGATTCACGTAGCATTATGCCGACAAACAGGCGTCCTGTACGCTAACCTGGAAATCTCTTGTCGGTGACTCAGGTGGCACCATCGACCGTATCCCACTAAAGTTGGGCCCTACGTTCTCTACATGGGCGATAGAGAGGCAGAGCGCTTAAGAGCTTACGCTGCGAAAGCTAAGTTTTGTTGTTTGCCAGTTATTATATAACTTCCGTTGATGACGGAGCCGAGACCTCCGACGCGCGACCAAAGCTTGAACCATCCCTGTCGAATCCGTAACGTCCCCTTGAATATGAATCGAAGCACGTAGCTTCGTTCAAGCAAAGGAGCTAGAATTTCTTCTAGTACGGTGGGAGCTAAAAGTACGCTTCCATGTAATCTGGCATTCAGTAATACTTATTATAAAGCAAATCTATCTATAGTTCAAGTGTCCCGCATAGTAGAAATAATTGGCTAGACCACAATGATTTTCTTATTTCATCATCTTAAATTTTAAGTCTCTTAATCGTAAAATGAGCTTTCCTAATTTAGATTCTGTAAGATAGCCGTAATAGACTTCTACCTCTTGTGCGCCAAAGCCGAGCTTGAACTCATTAATTTCGTCCTTGTTTGTTACTGCGCCGAAATCATAATGTGTGTATCCTTTGCTGCGGAACATCATAATATTTTCCCATAGTAAATAGCGATTGGCGAAGCGGATTTGTTGCTTTAGATCTGGTCTATCTTTGATCCAGACAGCCGTTCCTGTATATAAATTATAAACGATATCTTCGTCGGCAATGTACAGTCGATAGCATAGTGCTTCACCTTTGTCGTTTTGAAGCTTTGTATAGACGAGTGCGCCTTTTTCGCGCAGTAGCTTTAACGTTTGCATGTGAAATTTTCGAACGCGATTAGTGTTTTTTATTTTGGCGAAGGCGTTGTAAAATTGTTGGAATTCTACTAGCTCTTGATCAGATGGATTTTCTTTTTTGATGACTTCGTAAGGCTCTTTTTTGGCACGGCGAAGCATATAGCGATTCATTTTTGAGAGATTCGCTAATAGGATTTCTTCATCTTGTTGTAGCATGATTTGCATTGTCTTTTGGGTTTGGAGCGATTGTGCTGGTCGCTTTGTTTGGTGGTAGCAAACTAGCTTTTTTCTTTCGCTGGCATCGTTACGTTCCTCGGCAAAATATATGTGCTCTATGTTCATAAACATAAATTTCCGTCCTATTGTAAGAATGCGGATTCCCTCCTATTGTATGCGGTAGTTCTTTATTATATTTTTAACTGGATATCTTTTAGAACCTCTCTTAGAATTCTATCTGGCCAAATACAAAAAGCTCACTATGTAAATATAGTGAGCTCTCTAACAATCTATGATTATTGATTTTTAGATTTGAAGGCGCGTTCCATATCGCGTTTCGCTTCTTTTTTGCGCATGTCGTTACGTTTGTCGTAATCTTTTTTACCTTTGCCGACCCCGATTAATAGTTTGGCATAGCCATCTTTAATGTACATCTTTAACGGGACAATTGTGTAACCGTCACGTTTTACGGCACCGACTAGCTCGCCGATTTGCTTTTTATGAAGCAGTAATTTGCGGGCGCGCAGTGGGTCGTGGTTAAAGCGGTTGCCTTGTTCGAATGAGCTGACATGCATATTGTTGATCCAAGCTTCACCGCTACGGATTTGTACATAGGATTCTTTTAGTTGAACCCTTCCTGCACGGATGGATTTAATTTCTGTGCCTGTTAGCACCATGCCCGCTTCGATTGTTTCTTCAATGAAGTAATCGTGCCCGGCTTTTTTGTTTTGCGCTAATACTTTCCCAGTACCTTTTGCCATAATGTTCACCTCTACTTAAAGGTTGAGCAGGGTTAACCTGCTGTTATTGATAAAGTGAAAGCACCCGCTCCAAATTGCATTAAAGCGCTAATGGTGCCTTCACCTATACTTTTACTTATTTACGTTTTGTTTTTTTCTTTTTGTTTTTCTTGGCGACGCCCTCGTAGAACTTTTGCTTTTGCTTCACGCCTTTTTTAGGGCCTGGGCTTGAGTTTGAGCCATCTTTGCGGCGTCCTCGTGGATCACGGTCGTTTTCACGTCGCTCTCCTTGTCCGCCTCGGCCTTCTTCGTTACGACCACTGCGGCTACCACGTCCACCTCTTTCTTCTTCGTTGCGACCACCGCGGCTGCCACGTCCGCCTCTTTCTTCTTCGTTGCGACCACTGCGGCTGCCACGTCCGCCTCTTTCTTCTTCGCGACCACCTCTGCGGCTATTACGACCACCTTTGTTGTCGCTATAGTTTTTACGTGCGTGAATGACAGTAGGTGCTGCTTTTCGTGTTCGTCCAAACGACGTTACCATTCCGACGATTTCAAAGTCAACAGATGACTCCTCAATAATAACATTTGCTACACGGACTGTAACTTCATCACCAATACGGAATTGACGATTTGTACGCTCACCGATCATAATCATTTGACGGTCGTCAAAACGATAGTAGTCATCTGTCATATTGCTAATATGGACAAGTCCTTCAATCGTGTTAGGAAGCTCCACGAAAATCCCGAAGTTTGTAATCGACGAAACGATTCCTTCAAACTCTTCTCCAATTTTATCGGACATGTATTGTGCTTTTTTCAGTGCGTCTGTATCACGTTCTGCATCAACAGCACGACGTTCACGTTCTGACGTATGATCCGCAATTTCATCCATTGCCATACTCCACTGTGCCACTGTTTCTTTCGATGTATCTTTATTAATTAAATACGTTCGAATTAAACGATGGACAATTAAGTCCGGATAACGTCGAATCGGTGACGTAAAGTGTGTATAAAAATCAGTTGATAAACCAAAGTGGCCTAAGCTTTCAGGATAATATTTTGCCTGTTGCATCGAGCGTAGTAGCATCGTTGAAATAACAGGCTCCTCTGGCATACCTTCGATAGCTTTTAATACATCTTGTAAAGCTTTCGGATGAATTGTGTTTCCTGTACCTTTGATTAAAATACCGAAGTTCGTAACAAATTCAAAGAAGCGTTGTAGCTTTTCTGGCTTTGGATCTTCGTGAATACGGTAAAGGAACGGTATATTCATCCAATGGAAATGCTCCGCTACCGTTTCATTAGCTGCTAGCATGAAATCTTCAATTAATTTCTCTGCGACAGTACGTTCACGTAATTCAATATCTACTGGCCAGCCATCTTCGTCCACGATCACTTTTGATTCTTTAAAGTCAAAATCAATGGCACCACGCGTTTGACGTTTATTACGTAAAATGTTAGACAGCTCTGCCATATGTTTAAACATTGGCACTAGTGGCTCATAGCGGGCAATTAGCTCTGCGTCTTGCTCCTCTAAAATTTTATAAACGTCCTTATACGTCATACGCTCAGTTGTTTTAATGACACTTTGGAATATTTCATGTGATACTACATTACCATTTCCATCAATAATCATTTCACAAGATAGTACTAGACGGTCAACTTGTGGATTTAATGAACAGATTCCATTCGATAATCGGTGTGGAATCATTGGGATAACGCGGTCTGTTAAATATACACTTGTCGCACGATCATAAGCTTCAACATCTATTACAGAGCCTTGTGTTACATAATAACTAACATCTGCAATATGTACGCCAAGTTTATAAGTACCATCTACATTTTTCGTTACGGTTACAGCATCATCCAAGTCCTTCGCATCCGCTCCATCGATTGTCACAATCGTTTCGTGGCGTAAATCACGGCGACCTTCTAAATCTGCCTCTGTAATTTCATCTGGCACGCGTTGCGCAGCAGCAACTACTTCTTCTGGGAATTCAGGTGGAATGTCGTGCTTATATAAAATAGATAGAATATCCACACCTGGGTCATTTTTGTGGCCTAAAATTTTCGTAATATAGCCTGTTGCTGATTTTAAATCCTCTGGCCAAGTAGCTACCTCAACGACAACCTTGTGTCCGTCAACAGCCCCTAATGTATCGCCTTTAGCAATGAAAATGTCCATCGGTAGTTTTTTATCATCTAACACAACAAAGCCGAAGCCTCGATTTGCTTGGAACGTTCCAACAAAGCTCGTTTGCCCACGTTCCACTACCTTTGTTATAGTTCCTTCACGGCGATCACCGAATGATTCCTTTAACACACGGATTAACACCGTATCGCCATTAATCGCACCATTTATTTCATGTGGTGGAATGAAAACATCGTCCATTCCCTCAATATCAGGTGCCACAAAGCCAAAGCCTTTCGCATGTCCGATAAATTTACCTCGAAGTAAATTCATACGCTCTGGCAGGCCATAACGATTGGAGCGAGAACGTACAACTAAGCCCTGCCCCTCCATACGTACTAACGTTTTTACTAATTCTTTAAATTCGTCAGCATCCTCAAAGCCGAATAAATCCTCGATTTCGCCAACTGTTAATGGCTTATATTCTTCTCCACCGAAAAAATCGAGTAAACGACTTTGTAGTGTATCTTTTTGGTCTTTCATAATTTCCCTCCTTCATGAGAAAATCCTTATATGTTTTATTGTGCCCAATTTAAGCTTTCTAAAAAGCAATAAATATCTTCATGTAACTGATCTTTTTCTTGATCTAACGTAATAACATGTTTTGAGTTTTCATACCACTTGATCTGTTTTTCAAGTGACTCAGTTTGATTATATATAATGTTGGCAGATTCTGTCTCAATTACCTCATCGTTTGTCGCTTGCACGACAAAAATTGGTGCATAAATCATGTCAATTTCCTGACGTGTCTGAGCAATAAACTCTCGCAACTCTTGTAAAGATGGCATGCCCTTTTCAGCAATTAACGCAACCTCAGCTTCGATTTGCGCCTCATCTTTACCTTGGAACTTTTTGTAGTCCCTCGCATATTTCAGGACACCTTCAAACATGACATCCGTTGTACGCATCGTCATCGGAGCACACATAGTCACTAACCCTTTCACTGGGTTATTCAGCGCAACGTTCAAAGCCATGACACCACCCAATGACAAGCCAGCAACCGCAATTTCCTGATAGCCCGCTTCCTGTAACTGTTTGTACGCGGCTACGACATCCTGCCACCAATCAGCAGGACCTGTTGTAATAAGTTCCTCAGGTTCCACACCGTGACCTTTATAATGAGGTGCTAATGTAGTATACCCTTTTTTCTCTAAAAATCTACCAAGCATGCGCACATCCGCCGAGCTTCCCGTAAACCCATGCAATAATAAAACTGCTCGATGTCCTGCTTGAAAGAAAAAAGGCTGTGATAACGATTTTTTCATGTCGAGCTCTCCTTCATCCAAATACATACTTATTCTTATTATAGCCATACTGAAGCTTCCTCAAAAGTTTTGGGGTCTGTTTCTTCAAGTTGCTATATGGGAATCCTCGGCAAACGTGCGGTGGATTTCGTGATTCCCGAGGATTTTCTTTGCTTTCGCGGGTATTTGCCCTGCTTCCGCGGGTATTCGCTTCGCTTCCGCGGGTATTGCGTTGCTTCGAGGGTATTTACCCTGCTTCCTTGGGTATTTGCTTTGCTTTCGCGGGTATTCACCTTGCTTCCGCGGGTATTCGCCCTACTCCGCGCGAGTATTCACTTTACAGTCCTAACAAACAATGTATCGACGTTCAAAAAATTTGAACTATAAAAGAAAACGCCCAACCAGTAAGGTTAGGCGAAATATCTTCAACTATTAGATTTTTGTAATAGCAATTGCTAAAACAAAGAATAATATTGCTAACACAATTGTTGTACGGTGAAGGATTAGATCCATACCGCGTGCTTTTTGCTTTCCGAATAGTTGTTCAGCTCCACCCGAGATGGCACCTGACAAGCCTGCACTTTTACTAGATTGAAGTAATACTACAACGATCAACGCTATTGAAACGATAACTAATGAAACTAATACTACTGTATGCATACACTGCACCTCCCGAACTTCGAACATCACAACATATCACATTATAACAAAAAAAGGTTCTCTTGACAAACCGAGATTAATAATTGCCATTTTTCGCCCTATATCGGCTAGTTTTACTAAAATATAGCACACCACACTCTCACCATCTTACCCTATAATAGTTAAAATAGAAGTCATCTCTAAAATCTAGGAATATATCCATTATTTAAGGTAGTTAATGTGAAACTGGGTAACTCCTTGGAGGTCAGCAGTATAAAAGCATCACGTCCTGTGATAATGCTTTTGTGACCAACCTCGTGTCGCTGCCGCTACGTTAACACTACACTTTTTCACAGAAAACATTTGTTACCCCAAGCGGTTCATCCGACGCCCCCAGTCGGAACGGAAATCAATCTACGTTTTAGTCATGACCCAAAAATATAATTATAATGGGAGGAATTATGAAAAAGAGTATATTGCTGATTTTTTTACTTATTCTATTAAGCACGCTTAGCGCTTGTTCAGCTGCTATCAAGGTCGCCGAAGTACTATTACAAGATGAACTTGAATCAGAAGAAGAAGAAGAAGAAAGCTCTATGGACCCAAAGGAGCTTGCTAATAAAGCCCCATCAGCCGAGTATTCTGCTGAAGACCTTTTTTCAACAACATTATTCAAGGAAGATCCTGCTATGCTGCAGTTTTCAAAAAAAATTGAAAAACATATTTCATCGTTCGACCCAAACTTTACAGTTATATATAAAGGAAAATTAGATTGGGATACATTCGAAGAACAAATTAATGATCTTTATAACATACTTAATTTTGTTAATCCTTATACAACAGGCTATATCCAAGATTACAACTGGGAAGCTTGGGAAGTAGATAATGGTTACGAGGTTGAGTTTGACTTTACATATATAACAGATGCCAAGAAGGAAAAGAAAGTTGATGCTTATGTTCAGGACTTTGCTAAGAAGTTTATTACAGATGACATGGATGATTTTCATCGCGCTAAAGCCGTTAATGACTTTGTCGTACAACTAGCCACTTATACTGAAAAAGGTGATTCACAAGGGCAAGCGGTTTATGAATTAATTAGTAAAGAAACTGGTGTTTGCCAAGCTTATACACTATTAGCCTATCGTTTATTTTTAGCTGCAGGTCTTGATGCTAAATATGTATATGGTTATAGCGATAATCAGCTTCACGCATGGAATTTAGTCAGTGTTAATGGTGATTGGTATCATATTGATACGACTTGGAATGATATCACTCCTAGTGAACCTTATGCTATTTCCTACGCATATTTTTTAGTGAATGACGAGAAACTAAGTGAAGACCATATATGGGCAAATGAAAACTATTTTGCTGCTACAAGCAACACGTACGATTTCATGCATGATATGTGGTACGCAGATACTATTGGAAATGTTATTTATTATAATAGCTTGGACGATGACATGGTATACGTCTATGACTTAGCAACAAAGCAAAATAGGCAAGTTACAGAAACAGCCTGCTACTACTTGGCGGCTTTTGAAGATGCTATTTATTGCAGTGATTATGATAATGCCGGCTTTTTAACGAAAATATTTATAAACGATGGTTCAGAAGAAGTGTTATTAGAGGAAGAGGTTTTAAACTTGTTCGTTGATGATAAAGGGGTATTATTTTACGAAACCATTGACGGTGAAAAACATTCACAAACTTTATAGCAAATTCCAGAATCTGCAAGCTTCCATCAATGGATAGTAAGCAGATTCTATTTTCCCCTTTAGTGCTCATCATTATATATTTAACAATCCCCCACAATTCATAACAATAATTTCATCCTAGCTTTACAAACTTCCTTTACACTTACTTGTGAATTGACCAAAAGGAGGAAAATCATGAAAGTCTCAAAAAAATGGAGTTCATTATTTTTAGCAAGTGCTATTGCTTTATCGTCGATTAGTATCGCTCAGCCGCAAGTACAAGCAGCCGAAGTGAAGAAACCAACAAATGTGATTATGCTCGTGATGGATGGTAGTAGTAATAATGCAGTTACCCTTTCTCGTTGGTACAAAGGGCAAAGCTTGGCTATGGATGAAATTTTATCAGGGGCAGTACGTACATACTCTGCCGATTCAGCTATTACTGACTCAGCCCCTGCCGCTACTGCGTTAGCAACTGGTCATAAATCAAATGATAAATTTGTAGGTGTGCTACCAGCCGTTATTAATTCGCCAGGGCTAGAGCCAATTGCTAAAGAAGATGCTTATAGACCTGTAGCTAATGTGTTAGAAGGCGCTAAGCAACAAGGCAAGGCAACTGGATTGATTTCTACTTCAGAAATTCAGCATGCTACACCAGCTGGCTTTTCTGCACATGTGAAAAATAGAAGCCAATACGATGACATTGCTGAGCAGCAAGTTTATCAAAACATAGATGTCGTGTTAGGTGGTGGCTTAGAGTCTCTGGCACCGGGCACTACTAAAAATGCTCGTAAAGATGGCGAGCATTTAGTGGATGTCTTAAAAGAAAAAAATTATGACATTGTTAAGACTCGTGATGAGCTTTTCAAAAGTAAATCGTCAAAAATTTGGGGAAGTTTTGCTCCAAGTGATCTTGCCTACGATTTAGATCGTGCTACAACAAGAGCATCTGAGCCTACACTCGCTGAGATGACAAATAAAGCGATTAATACGCTTAAAAAGGATGAAGATGGTTTCTTCTTATTTGTAGAAGGCAGTAAGGTGGATTGGGCGGCACACGCAAATGACACGGTCGGTATCATTAGTGATATTTTATCGTTTGATGCTGCAGTCAAAGAAGCCGTTGATTTTGCAAAAAAAGATGGCAATACAATGGTCATTGCTGTTACAGACCACGGCAATAGTGGGATTACAATGGGTAATGTTAACACGACAAGCACTTATTCCTACACACCTGTATCTGCTTATATCGATCCTCTGAAGAAGGCTAAAATGACAATCGAAGGTGCATTGAGCCAATTAAAAGAAGACAAATCGAATATTGTAGAAGTTGCTGCACTTTATGGCTTAGATAATCTATCTGAGAATGAGCTTGCAACTTTAAAATCGACTAAAGATTTAGGCAAAGAAATGGTGAAAATGCTTGCGAATCGCGCCAATATTGGTTATACAACTGGTGGGCACACGGGTGAGGATGTATTCTTATACTCATTCGGACCATCTAAAATTACAGGCCTTGTCGAAAATACGGATTTAGCACATACGATGGCAAAGTTTATGGGCTTCGATTTAAATAAGCTTTCAGATGATTTATATATACCTGCAACAAAAGCGTTCACAGAAAAAGGCTACACTTCTAAAATTGACTTAAGTGATAAAGAAAACCCTAAGTTTATTGCACAAAAAAAGAATGTAACCATCACAATCCCAGTTAATAAGAACACAGTACTATACGAACAAGACAAAACCGCAAAAACACATACGTTTGAAACAATCAATGTCTACAACGGCACAGACTTTTACGTTTCCAAAAAAGTATTAAAGCTTCTCAAATAAAGTGAAACTTAATCAGTGGAGATTCTCTTCGCTTTTGGTACAAATAAATTACGCCCCATAAAGTAGGACAACAAAGTGCTATCAAAGTTGAGGTGCTCAACTAATGATGGCGCTTTTGTTGTTGCTCAAATATGCCTTTACAACAGTCTTCGTGAGATTCTTGATCCTTCATATGTTTGGCTTGTGGCTTCATTTTTCGTGGTAACTCTTCATATTTTATACCAACATTTTTCATCAAATTTACTTTGATTTTACATTCATTGATTATGCTTAATGTAACGAATTAAACAACTTCCATTTTCGTTTTGATTGTCGCCAACCGACATTCATCTCCGGCTTATTCATTAGTTGGGAGTCTTCTGTCGGAAAATGATGAAAATATTTCCGAATGTTCTGTCACGAAATTTAAGGATTTCTTAAGTACAAATGAAGCGGAAAATCAGCGATAATGAATAAGGATCACGTTTAGAAAAATTCAAGTTGCGGTGAATCAAAAATCACTTTCTTCCATAATAATAGTCATGATTTCCGAAACCTTAATTTTACCTTAAATTAATCTTATGATTTCATGAATAAACAGGAATTTAGCAACAATTTTCTCTACAATCCGTCAAATCAGTGTTAAAAATTGAATTAAGGTAAAAATAATTTAGAAATAACTTGAAAAAATATCAATTTATTTAGTATATTTACAAAGTTACAATCTTTTTTCATTTTTAATTGGAGGTGGACTAATGCAATCCATTAAAAATAATGAGCTTTTTCGTTTTATAGGCTTTACGTTATTTTATTTCATGATTTTAGTGCTCTTGTTTCTTATTCATGGCTTCCATGATATGAACGCAGGACCATTTATATATACGGAATTTTAAGAAAAGGAGATATAAACTATGTTAAGCATTTTAGAGGCTATTCAAAAAGTGGCACAACAGCATCCACATCGCACTGCCTATCAAACCGACAGTGATTCCTTAACGTTTGGTGAGCTTTGGCATTTGTCTGATTGTGTAGCACAATATTTAATGGCTCTTGATTTAAAAAGACAACAACCTATCGTCGTCTATGGGCATATGTCACCTTTACAAATCGTTGCCTTTTTAGGTGCGGTAAAGGCGGGTCATCCGTACGTGCCTGTTGACTCTTCCACACCGTCTGAAAGGTTACAGATTATTATAGAAGCTTCTGAGGCTTGCTTGCTACTAAAAACTGAAACGTTAAGTTTGAACTTACATGTCCCTGTAGTAGAAGTAAGCGATTTAGTAGCTCAACCTACTAGCATTTCGACTGAGCCTTCAACATGGGTTAAGGATCAAGAAATTTATTATATTATTTACACATCTGGTTCTACTGGTAAACCAAAAGGTGTTCAAATTACAGCTGATAATTTAGCGCATTTTGTCGCTTGGATGCATGAACATTTCCCTTTACAGGAATCTGGAGTGTTTCTAAATCAAGCGCCTTATTCCTTCGATTTATCTGTAATGGATTTATATCCTGCACTAGTAAGCGGGCAAACCCTTTACGCGATTAAACAAGAGCAAATTGCTAATCCAAAAGCGTTATTTGAGTCATTAGCTTCATCTAATGTTCGCGTTTGGACTTCCACACCTTCCTTCGCGAAGATCTGTTTAATGAACAAGGAGTGGAATCAAGCGTTAATGCCTTCTTTAGATACATTTTTATTCTGCGGAGAAGTGTTACCGGTATCCGTAGCTACGGAATTAATGCAGCGCTTCCCTCAAGCTTCTATTTTTAATTTATACGGTCCTACAGAAACAACTGTTGCCGTTTCTTATGTGGAAGTAACGAAGGAGCTTCTGGAGCAGTTTGACCAATTACCAATCGCCCCTATATCTGAGCCTAATCTATCCTTGTTAGAAGATAGCGAGATTATTATTTCTGGACCGACTGTAAGTGCAGGTTATCTTGGTGCGCCTGATTTAACACTTCAAGCGTTTCCTACAATAGGGGATCAACGTATTTATAAAACTGGAGACGTTGGTTATGAAAAAGATGGCTATCTGTTCTTCTCTGGTCGAAAAGATTTCCAGGTGAAGCTACACGGTTATCGTTTAGAAATTGAGGAAATTGAAAAACAAATGGGCAATCTTCCACCTGTATCTAGCTGTGTTATTATACCTGTTTCAAAAAATGGTGAGATTGTATCATTGAGTGCGTATATTGTGCTTCGCGAACCATTGACGGACTCTGCTTTCAAAATGACGAAGCAGCTTAAAGCATTGTTATCGGAGTATTTACCATCCTATATGATTCCGAAAACATTCAAATACATTGACACTTTACCTTTAAATACAAACGGTAAAGTTGATCGTAAAGGATTGGCGGTTATGGAAACAGTATGACGCCTTACGGAAATATAGTTTTTTTCATCATCATTGGTATTTTGTTGCTGCCAACAATTATTTTAGGACTGCGCGGGAAATCAGCTAAAGGCTATAATATCGTTATTTCGATCGTCGTTTTAGCTCTTATTTTTGGTAGCTCCCTTAACGGTTCCATTTCTCTTATACTGTTTACAGTATTTCAGTTATTATTAATTATCGGTTACCAAAAATATCGCTCCCAGAAGAATAACACTTCTGTATTCGTCATTGCTGTACTACTGTCCATTTTGCCACTTGTGCTTGTGAAGGTTCTGCCAATGCTTGGCCTTCAGAATTTATTTGGATTTTTAGGGGTATCCTATATTACTTTTAAATCAGTACAGATGATTTTAGAAACGCGAGATGGCTTAATTAAGGATAAAATCTCACCAGTTGAGCTTGCCTATTTCTTACTGTTCTTCCCAACAGTATCATCAGGACCTATTGATCGTTGGAGACGCTTTTATAAAGATATGCACACAGCGCCGTCTGGGCAAGACTATCAAAAGTTGCTGTTAAGCGGGATCAATTATATATTTGTAGGCTTTTTATATAAGTTTATTTTGGCTTATTTAATCTACAATTACACACTTATTTATTTACCAAGTCAAACGTATAACTATTTGACACCTTTCCAAGGGCAAATAGCGTATATGTATATGTATAGTTTTTATTTATTTTTCGATTTTGCGGGTTATAGTGCGTTTGCCGTTGGTGTCAGTCGCATTATGGGTGTTCAAACGCCTATTAACTTTAACCGTCCATTCTCGAGTCGCAATATTAAAGACTTTTGGAACCGTTGGCATATGAGTCTTTCCTTCTGGTTCAGGGATTATGTTTATATGCGTTTCGTGCTTTGGATGACAAAGAAAAAATGGATTAAAAACAAATATACAGTTTCTTATATCGGCTTCTTTTTACTGTTCTTTTTAATGGGGATTTGGCACGGATTAGAATTGCACTATGTTGTCTATGGACTCTACCATGCCCTGTTAATTATCAGCTTCGATAAATTTGAACGTTGGAATAAAAAGCGTAAGCTTTGGCCGAAAAATAAATGGACGCATGCAATTGGCGTATTTATTACTTTTAATGCCGTTTGCTTTGGTTTCTATATTTTCTCAGGAACATTATTTTAATTAACGGCTCTATTCATGTTTTTATGAATAACGCAGCCTAAACACTAAAGGAGATTTATACAATGGATAAACAACAAGTTTTAGAAATGCTAGTAGAGTTATGTGAGGATGAAATCGTTTTAGAAAATCCAGATATCGATTTATTTGAAGAAGGTCTTCTTGATTCATTCGGTACAATTAATTTATTAGTGGAAATTGAAAACCGCTTTAATATTTCTGTACCAATTACTGATTTCAACCGTGAGGAATGGAACACGCCAAATCGTATTGTAGCGGAATTAGCTGAAAGACAATGATTAAGAAAGGCTTTCTATCATTATTAATTGCTTTTGCTCTTTTTGCTGGCGTTATATTCTTCCCTAATTCCTGGATAGAAGCTTGGATTTCAGATGAAGATGTAGAGCAGGCAAAGACGAGTATGTCTCCGTTAGTATTCCAAGGAATGTATTTCCAAGAGCGGATGTTGCAAGAGCCTAGTACTATGCCTTTATATGGCTCTTCTGAATTAAATCGTTTTGACCCTTTCCACCCTTACAATTATGCTCGAGCTACAAATGCTCCGTATACGACATTTATGGTCGGGCGTGGTGGAATGCAGTCTATTACACACTTTTTAAATTTTGCTGCACAGGAAAAGAATTTAAAGGATAAGAAAATTGTCTTCATCATTTCTCCTCAATGGTTTACGAAAAAGGGAATGAATGAATTACATTTTTCTCCTAACTATTCGATGTTGCATGCTTATGATTTAGCATACAATAAAGACATTGACGAGGATCTTCGAAAACGAGGAATGGAACGCCTTCTTGCCTTCGATACAGTCAATCGCGATGATTTGCTAAAAACAATTTACGAATATAAAATATCTGGCGGTAAAGAAAAACCTATCATTGGACGACTTGCCATGATGGCAGGCCATGTCCAAAAGGCGCTTTTAGAGAAAAAAGATTTGTATTACTCTTTATTCCCTCGAGAGCCGCATAAATTAAAAAATAATGACAAGCTAGTTGTTGACCAAACATTTGAGCAACAACTTGAAAACGCCGAGAAATACGGCGAGAAACGTGTATCCAACGATTTAATGATTGAAAATAAGTTTTATAAACGACTTGTAAACGCGAATATTAAAAAGTTTCAAGGTATGCGCAAAAACGAAGATTATACAACCTCACCTGAATATGAGGATTTACAGCTAGTCATCGATGTTTTAAAGGACGCTGGTGCAAAGCCACTATTTGTTTCTATTCCAGTAAATGGTCATTGGTATGACTACACGGAATATCCTGAGGAGCGTCGACAAAAGTATTACGAAAAAATGGAGCAGATCTTGACTGATAATGATGTTCCATTTGTTGATTACTCAGACCATGACTATGATCCTTATTTCATTATGGATACGATTCATATCGCATGGAAGGGCTGGGTATATCTAGACCAAGAGCTAGATAAATACTGGGCAGAGCAATAAATCGTAGAGACAGTCTACAGTGTTAATCACTATAGGCTGTCTCTTTTTTTTGTGGATTAAGCAATACGTACCCTTTTCTAACAAATCTTCTGTATTTCCCTTGACTCTCCCCTTAGCTGGACAGATATACTCATAAAAGCAACAGGATAAAAAAGTATTGGAGATGATTCGATGTTTAAAATTAGCGAGTTTTCAAAACTTAGCCAAGTATCTGTAAAGACATTACGTTACTACGACCAATTAAATTTGCTGAAGCCTGCTTATACTGACAAATTTTCAGGATATCGGTATTACTCAGCTGACCAAATGTTTCAAATCCATCGTATATTAGCGTTCAAAGAATTGGGGTTCTCCTTGGAGCAAATTCGTCAAATGCAGGGAGAGAATATCTCTCTTGATCAAATTAGAGGGATGTTCAGAGTGAAGCAAAATGAGATTCAATCCATTTTAGATGTTGAAAACGCTAGAATGGCTCGAATTAAGGAAAGTCTGTGTACTATTGAGAATGAGGAAAAAAATGGAGCTTCACTTGATGTCGTTCTAAAAGAAGTTCAGCCACAACTCGTATTGTCTTATCGTAAAAAAGCATCATTTAGAGAAATCCCTGAGATGTTACAACTTTTGGATGATTATTTAGGGTCCTTTGGACATTCTTCTTTGTCCCAATTGGTTCTTTGGCATGGCTGTGAAGAGTGTGAGGATGCTATTGATATAGAGGTAGCTCGTCCGTTAACGCTCGATATACCAAGTCATTCTCTCTTTACAGTAAAAAGATTGCCAGAAGCTCCGATGATGGCCACGCTTGTTCATCATTGCTCCACAACTAGCCGATGCACCGCAAGTACGGAACTAGCATTATGGATTGAACGAAATGGCTATCGCTTAAAGGACAATGAGCCTCGCCGTGAAATCTGCATTCCTCATGAAAAATTAGACGATCCTGAATCTTACGTTGCAGAGGTTCAGATTGCTGTTGAAAGAGCTTAGTTTTGAAATGGTAAGGGAGGAGGTATCGCTTTGACTAAGCAGCAGAAATTTTTGACTTTAAATTTATTTTTATTGACCTTTGTCCTTGGAACGAGTGAATTTGTCATTGTCGGGCTATTATCCGAAGTGTCAACCGACTTAAAAATCTCCATCTCTACAGCTGGCGCTCTTGTATCGACTTTTGCCATATCTTTTGCAATCGGTACGCCGATTTTAACAGCAATATCCAGCCGATTCTCAAAGTATCCACTCATGCTCACATTAATCGTACTATTTATTGCAGGAAATATTTTATCGGCTTTATCGGCAACGTATGGGCTACTTATTATTTCGAGAATACTTACTGCTGTTGTGACAGGGGTTTTAATTGCACTTGCAATGGCTGTTGCTAGCGAGGTAATGCCAACTGAAAAGAGAGGACCTGTTATTTCAATCATCTTTACAGGTTTTACTATAGCTAGTGTAATTGGAGTGCCGATTGGTACCTTTATTGGACAATTAGGTGGCTGGCGGATAACCTTTTGGTTTACCGCTCTATTAGGGATTATTTCGTTAATTGCTAGCTCAACTACAGTACCTAAAGGGCTAACAGGAGCAAAAAGCTCTTTAAAGAAACAAATTGGCTTATTAATTAATTTGCGTATTATCATAGCGTTCTTTATTCCAGCTTTGAGTATTGGAGCTACATATACCGTATACACTTATTTAACCCCTTTGTTGCTTGACGTACTAGTTGTCCCGGGAAGATATATTAGTCTAGTATTCTTGCTTTATGGGGTAGTATCAATCTTTAGTACGATAATAGGTGGAAAATTGGTGACACGTAATGGAATCGGCAAGCTTCGATATATATTTCTTATACAAGCAATGATTCTTGGGCTATTTTATTTTTCTTCAAATTCCATTGTTTTAGGACTGTTGAACATATCTTTTATAGCCCTTATAGTTTATACAATGAACTCTAGCATGCAATTGTATTTTATTGATTTGGCGGATAAGCACTATCCAGCTGCGAGAGATTTAGCTTCATCTCTAACTCCTGTCTCTGTAAACGTTGGTATTGCACTTGGATCAGCTCTTGGAGGTTTTGTCACAACGAATATGAAGCTTATTGATGTATCTTGGTTAGGAGGAATTGTCGCAATCTTTGCCTCATTGCTAACATTTATCAGCTATCATTTAGACCAAAAAACTTCTTTTCAAACGAAGGGCAATGTTTAACAAAAGTAAGCCTTCCTTTAGAACGATGAAGGAAGGTTTACTTTTGTATGATTTCAGCCCATCCCTCAATTCCTTTTCAATATGCCTAAGTATTCACTCCACGGCCCGACATCTGTTGTATATCGATTGGCCATTACTCGAACAATTTGAGCTATATGTGTTAAATCATGAACAACCCAAGTAGAAAGTAATTCTCTTACTTTTACTACGCCAAAATCAGGATGGTACCCTTTCCATTCTAGATGCAAAGGCTTAAGTTGAGTCTGAAGCTTGTTTATATTTAAAGCTCTAATCCCTTTAAAGTCCAATAATGCTTGTTTAATAGAATCTTTATTTTCTTTGTATAAGTGAGCATATCGATCAAATGAAGGAAATGCCTTCCCTTCACCTTCCTTAAGGATAAATTCTAACCGTGGCATCCAGTTATTTTTCTCTCCCTCAATCATATTAAAATTCATGCTCCCTCCCAATGAAATAAATACTATCAAGGTTTAGGTTTTGATCCTCCCAACCAAATAATACAACATAAATAAGGATACGGAAGGTTGAATTGAACTAACCCCCTAATAGTGACACTTTAAAAAAAGTGAACCTATTAGGGGGTCAGTTCTAAACGAAAGAAACTAAGTTCTTTTATTCAAATATCATAACCCAATATTTTTCCTTTTCCCCTTCTTCGTTTACCTTCTTCCAACCATTCTTCTCATAAAATTTCAACGCCATATGATTTTCGGATACACATTTTAATCTTAATGGTTTATTCATTTTTTTTATGGAGGCATTCAGTAAGTGACCCCCTATTCCTTTTCCAAAGTAATTTGGATTAATAAATAAATTATGAATAAAGTTATCTGGCAAGTATAATGAAGCAAATCCAAGTAGATGATTATCCTCTTCCGCTACAATTATATGCTCTCCTATAGTATCTTTATCAAAATCGTCTAAAGTCATTTCTTCTAATGCGGCCCAATGGAAATTTTCACGACGCGATTCCAAATAAATTCTTCTTAATTCCGGGTAATCTAATTCATTCGCTTCTCTAATATTCACATGCTCACCTTTGCTTTCATAATATTTTCGAGTGACTATTGAACGAAAAAAGTCTAAGTTCTTCAGAATCATTGGAAAGTTGAACCAATCCTTCAAACTGTAAGCCAATTTTTTCGAGTAACTTGCCTGAAGCATGATTATCTTGAGTTGTGATAGCTACAACACGATTTAGTCCTAGTGTATCTAGACCATATGCTAATGTCGCTGATGCTGCTTCATAGGCGTACCCTTTTCCCCAATACTTAGGAAGAAAAGCGAAACCAATATCCACATCTTCTAGCGACTCTCTTTTAACAAAACCACAAATTCCTAACGGGCTTTGATCTTCTTTTCTTTCAACTAAATAAAAACAAAAGCCAGATTGCTCATACGTACGAATTGCTCCATTCACTATATATTCACGCGCATCCTCTACTGTTCTTACACCGCGATCACCAATGAACTCTAGCCATGAAGGATCATTCACGAGCTCAAGGATAAAATCTGCATCCTCTGTTGTTTGTAGACGAAGGGTAAGCCGTTCTGTTTCAATAACTTTCATAATTTCACTCTCCTCTTAGTATAGTATTCTACATTTTCTAAGCTTTTCCCCTATATGTAATGTATGTTTTACTAACGAATTAAATATATAATAATAGACTAACTATTGCACTTGCATAGCCTTTCCTCTGTTCTATTGGGGATCCGATCACTTTGCCAAAAGCTGCCATCTGTAAACCGCCCAAGCAATAAAAAATCGCCTCAAAAGTATTTTCATACCTTTGAGGCGATACCAGTAAAGCTACTAAGGAATAGCTTATTTTAAGTTATAGAATGAATTTAAACCAAGATACTCAGCTGTTGAACCAAGTTGATCTTCGATGCGAAGAAGTTGGTTGTATTTAGCTACGCGGTCTGTACGTGATGGAGCACCTGTTTTAATTTGACCAGCGTTTGTAGCAACTGCGATATCAGCAATTGTTGCATCCTCAGATTCACCAGAACGGTGTGAGATAACTGCTGTGTAACCAGCGCGTTTTGCCATTTCGATCGCTTCAAATGTTTCTGTTAACGTACCGATTTGGTTAACTTTGATAAGGATTGCATTACCAACACCTTGCTCAATACCAGCCGCTAATTTTTTCGTATTTGTTACGAATAGATCGTCACCTACTAATTGTACGCGAGCGCCAATGCGGTCTGTTAATAATTTGTGTCCTGCCCAGTCGTTTTCGTCTAAGCCATCTTCAATTGAGATGATTGGGTATTTAGCAGTTAACTCTTCGTACCAGTCAACCATTTCTTCAGAAGTTTTGACAACACCTTCACCCTCTAAGTGATATTTGCCATCTTCTTTATTGAATAATTCAGATGAAGCAACGTCCATTGCAAGTTTCACTTCTTCACCTGCTTTATAGCCAGCTTTTTCGATTGCTTCTAAAATTACAGTAATTGCTTCTTCGTTAGAACCAAGGTTTGGTGCAAAACCACCTTCATCACCTACAGCTGTATTATAGCCTTTCGCTTTAAGTACTGCTTTTAAGCTGTGGAAGATTTCAGCACCCATACGTAATGCATGACGGAATGATTCTGCTCCTACAGGCATTACCATGAATTCTTGAATGTCTACGTTGTTATCAGCGTGAGCGCCACCATTGATGATGTTCATCATTGGTACTGGTAGTTGTTTTGCGTTAAACCCACCAAGATATTGATAAAGAGGTACATCTAAATAATCTGCCGCAGCATGTGCAACTGCCATTGATACACCTAGAATAGCGTTGGCACCTAACTTACCTTTGTTTTCTGTGCCATCTAGCTCGATTAAAGCTTTGTCGATGACTACTTGATCAAGAACTGAGTAGTTACCTTCTAGCTCTTGAGCAATAATTGTGTTTACATTTTCAACTGCTTTTAATACACCTTTGCCTAGGTAACGTGAATTGTCACCGTCGCGTAATTCTACTGCCTCATATTCACCTGTAGATGCACCTGATGGTACGATAGAGCGTCCAAAAGCGCCTGATTCTGTAAATACTTCAACTTCTACTGTTGGGTTCCCACGTGAGTCTAAAACTTCGCGCGCATAAATCTGTGTAATAAATGGCATAATTAATTCTCCTCTTTTTCAATTAATGATTGACCTGTCATTTCAGAAGGTTGTGACACCTCTAATAATTCTAACATGGTTGGCGCCAAATCGGCTAAAATGCCACCATTTCTTAACATTAAATTTGGTTTTGTCACAATTACTGGAACAGGATTTGTTGTATGAGCTGTCATTGGAGCCCCTTCTAAAGTAAGTACTTCATCAGAGTTACCATGGTCAGCTGTAATAATAGCTGCGCCACCTTTTGCAAGGAGTGCATCTACTACTTTCCCAAGACATTCATCGACTGTTTCAATGGCCTTGATTGTTGGCTCTAACATTCCGCTATGCCCAACCATGTCAGGGTTAGCGAAATTAAGAATAATGCCATCAAATTTATCGGCCTCAATCTCTGCAAGCAATGCTTCTGTTACCTCATAGGCACTCATTTCAGGTTTTAAATCGTATGTTGCAACCTTTGGAGATGCAATTAAAATACGTTCTTCCCCGTCAAATTTATCCTCACGACCACCACTCATAAAGAATGTAACATGCGGATACTTTTCTGTTTCTGCAATACGAAGCTGTGTTTTACCATTAGAAGCTAACACTTCACCAATCGTATTTTTCAAGTTGTCGCTTTCATACGCAACTTGTGCATTTACTTCATCACTATAATGTGTGAAAGATACAAATTTTAAATTCTTTGGATGTTTAGCTGATATTGCAAAGCCATCAAATTCATCATTTGTAAACACTTTAGATAGTTGAATTGCACGGTCAGGGCGGAAATTGAAGAAAATAACTGCGTCATTATCGTCAATCGTTGCCACTTCTTCACCATGCTCTTGAACGCTAAATGGAATAACAAACTCATCTGTTACATCACGTTCATATGATTCAGCTACACCACTTGTTGCACTATCGGCTGTTTGACCAACACCATCAACTAGTACATTGTACGTAAGGGCTACACGATCCCATCGTTTATCACGATCCATCGCATAATAACGACCATGAATGGAAGCGAATTGACCTACGCCAATTTCCTCCATTTGTTTTTCAGTTTCTTTAATATAGTCTAAAGCTGTTGTCGGTCCAACATCACGACCATCTAAGAAACCATGTACAAAGACTTTGTCTAAGCCTTGTTGCTTTGCAAGCTTTAATAGTGCAAACATATGCTCATAGTGACTATGTACGCCACCATCTGATAGTAAGCCCATAATATGAAGCTTAGATTGATGTGCTTTCACATGTGCCATTGCATCCAAAAATGCTTGATTCGTAAAGAAATCTCCATCACGAATTGATTTGTTTAAGCGTGTTAAGCTTTGATAGACAATACGTCCAGCTCCGATATTCAGGTGTCCAACTTCAGAGTTCCCCATTTGTCCATCGGGTAACCCCACCGCTTCACCTGCTGCCGTTAATGTTGAGTGCGAGAACTCATTCCAAAAACGATCGAAATTAGGTTTGTTTGCCTGCGCTACTGCATTTCCGAACGTTTCATCACGGAATGCAAAGCCGTCTAAAATAATTAATGCTACTGGCTTTTTAGGCATTTGCTGCCGCCTCCAATAATTTTAAATATGAATCTGGTTGTAGGCTTGCACCACCAACTAAAGCGCCATCGATATGCTCTTTTGATAATAATTCCTGAATGTTTTCAGGCTTTACGCTACCGCCATATTGAATACGTACAGCAGCGGCCGTTTCAGCATTATATAATTCCTTAATTACTGCACGAATTGCACCGCATACTTGGTTAGCATCTTCTGCTGTAGCTGTTTTACCTGTACCAATTGCCCAAATAGGCTCGTAGGCAATTACCATATGCTCTACTTCTTGTGCCCCAAATCCAGCAAGTGCAGCTGTAATTTGATGAGCAACCTTTTGCTCAGTAGTTCCCGCTTCACGTTCCTCAAGCGTTTCTCCACAGCAAATAATTGGTACGATATTATGTGCAAGTGCTGCAGCAACCTTTTTATTGATGGCTTCATCTGTTTCGTTATAATATTCACGTCGTTCAGAATGTCCTAAAATAACATAGTCTACTTCCACACTTGCTAACTGAGCTGGACTAACTTCTCCAGTAAAGGCACCTTCGTTTTCATAGTGCATCGTTTGTGCACCAATAGCTAACTCAGATTCACTCGCAATTTGCACAAGCGTAGGTAGGTAAAGTGCTGGTGCACAAACAACAGCGTCTACTTTATCGTTTGAAGGAATTTTGTCCTGTACCGCATCGACAAACT
The DNA here is from genome assembly GCF_050280125.1 of Lysinibacillus sp. NPDC093692. NCBI lineage: Bacteria > Bacillati > Bacillota > Bacilli > Caryophanales > Bacillaceae > Lysinibacillus > Lysinibacillus sp. NPDC093692. The sequence continues at coordinate 5,032 of NZ_JBNNUW010000018.1, read as the reverse complement.
GAATAGCCTCTTCAAATGTTTTATACATTTTCCAGTTACCTGCAATAATTGGTTTACGCATTGTTTTTGCCTCCTATATGTTTTATTCCGTTTTACTTATCGTTTAATGCCACAATTCCCGGAAGTTCTTTCCCTTCCATCAATTCAAGTGATGCACCGCCACCTGTAGAAATATGGTCCATTTTATCGGCAACTTCAAATTTTTCCACTGCTGCTGCAGAATCCCCGCCACCGATTACTGTATAACCAGTTGTTGTTGCCATAGCTTCCGCTACAGTTTTTGTACCATTCGCAAATTTATCCATTTCAAAGACACCCATTGGTCCATTCCAAATGATTAATTTAGAATCTTTAATAACTTCTGCATATTTAGCAGCCGTTTTCGGACCAATATCTAAGCCCATCCAATCTGCTGGAATAGCGTCTACACCAACAATTTTTGTTTCAGCATCTTTTGAAAATTCGTTTGCGACAACTGCATCGATTGGCATATGTAATTGCACGCCTTTTGCCTTTGCCTTTTCAATAAAGGATTTTGCTAAGTCGATTTTATCTTCCTCTAATAAAGATTTACCGATATCATAGCCTTGCGCTTTAATGAATGTGAATGATAAACCGCCACCGATAATTAAGTGATCTACTTTTTCTAATAAGCTTTCAATTACACCGATTTTGTCTTTTACTTTGGCACCACCGATAATGGCTGTAAATGGATGCTCTGGCTTAGATAATGCTTTACCTAGCACATCTAATTCCTTTTGCATAAGGAAACCAGATACTGCCGGTACATGTTTAGCAATTCCTTCAGTTGACGCGTGTGCACGGTGAGCTGCGCCAAACGCATCATTAACGTAAACGTCCGCTAATTTTGCAAATTGCTCTGCTAATGCAGCATCATTTTTCTCTTCACCAGCGTGGAAGCGCACATTTTCAAGTAGCATAATGTCACCATTTTGCATATTTGCAACAGCTTCTTCTACTTTATCACCAATTGACTCATCTAATTTAGTAACAGGCTTACCCATTAATTCCGCTAAACGTACACCTACTGCAGTTAAGCGCATATCCTCTTTTACTTCACCCTTTGGACGTCCTAAATGAGAGGCTAAAATGACTTTGGCACCTTGCTCCACTAAATATTCAATTGTAGGGATTGCTGCTCGGATACGTGTTTCGTCAGTAATCGCACCATCTGCCATCGGTACATTAAAATCTACACGTACAAATACGCGCTTCCCTTTTACATCAATATCTTTCATCGTCTTCTTATTTAACATGAAGAAACCCCCTTCAAAGTTTAAGTCGTGAAGTTCCTGGATTCACCCATCTTGGCTCCTCACATCATTCACGTAACTGTTTTATTGTTCCATCAACACATAAAGTTATAACAAGCCTTTTCAGCTAGTATCATCCAAACCTTTAATGAAATACTCTTTATCTCACCTATCACCAAAAGTTAGACATGACATTTGTTAAAATATGTACTCAAGGAGTCGCCCAGTCGGAACGGACATCAACCCACATTATGGAGAGTACCCTTTACTTGCCTTTATAGTAGCAAAAGTCACGTTCTATGTCTTGCAATTGCATAACCTGCACGTCGATTTTATATTACGTATAAAAAAGGAGTAAGGGTAAATTTCCCTTACTCCATTACCCTTGTATATTATATCTGTTAGATATTATAAAGGCTATACTTTTTGTGCGCAAAAAGCAGTATTATGTCACACTTTTTACTTTAGTTATCGAATTATGACACTTATTTATTGTTAAATCCTTTTTCTGCGATATATAAAGCTAAGTCCATTAAACGAGTAGAGTAACCAATTTCGTTATCATACCATGCTAGAACCTTTACCATACTATTTTCTAATACCATTGTAGAAAGACCATCTACAGTTGAAGAGTTATGGTTACCATTGTAGTCAATTGACACTAATGGTAGCTCGTTGTATCCTAAAATACCTTTAAGCTCTTTTTCTGAAGCTTCTTTTAATGTAGCATTAATGGATTCTTTTGTTACTTCTGATTTTAGCTCCACTACTAAGTCAACACATGACACGTTTGGTGTTGGTACACGCATAGAGAAGCCGTCTAATTTACCTTTTAATTGAGGTAATACTTTTGAAACTGCTACTGCTGCCCCTGTTGTTGTTGGAATCATTGACACTGCACCAGCACGTGCGCGACGTGGATCAGAGTGCGGGAAGTCAAGGATACGTTGATCGTTTGTATATGAGTGAATTGTCGTCATCATACCACGTTCAATACCAAATTTTTCATCAAGTATTTTTGCAACTGGCGCTAGACAGTTTGTTGTACAAGAAGCGTTTGAAATAACATCATCTGTTTCAGGGTTATAATCTTCATGGTTAACACCCATTACAAACGTTGGCATATCGCCCTTCGCTGGAGCCGAAAGGATAGCTTTTTTTGCACCTGCTTGAACATGTTTTCCGACTTCTTCCATAGAGCGGAATCTACCTGTACATTCAAGTACTACATCAACACCTAGTTCACCCCAAGGTAAATTAGCAGGATCTTTTTCTGCATACACGTTAATTTTCTTTCCATTTACTACGAAAGAATCGCCTTCTGCATAAACATCAGCATCATAGATACCGTGTACTGAATCATAAGTTAATAAGTGTGCAAGTTGACCTGCATCTGTTAGATCATTTACTGCAACCACTTCGATTTCATCGTGTTTCATAGCTTCACGAAATACTAATCGTCCAATACGTCCAAATCCGTTAATCGCTAATTTTAATGCCATTGTCAATTCCTCCAATATTGTTTAAATAATTTATTTTTGCCTCGGACATTTATAATATCCGCAATTGGCTTTATTCTCATTCAAAGGTTTTTAACACCCGCTTAAATACGAGTTCCTTAGTCATTTATAAAGAAGGTAAACCTTCAGCAATCGCTTTTGCGGCTACCTCATCCGTTATAAAAATGGTTTGCTTTGGAGCAACCTTAAAGTACGATAGCATTGCCTTCACTTTTTGTTTACCAGCAGCAACTGCTATAACATGCTTACTTCTTTGAACTTGCTCAAACTGAATACCGATTGTTCGAATTCGATGTACAATTTCGCCTTCTGCATTGAAATAATAGCCAAATGCTTCACTAACTGCACCCTTTTCTTCGAGTATCCGTAAATCTTCAGCCGATGAATTGCGACGAACAGCCATTTCCTCTGCCGAGCCAATACCATGGATAACACAATCTGCATGATCATAATAATTCATCATTTCAGTTACCATTGGCTCTGTTAACATTGCTTGATAGGCCTGCTCACTTAAATGCTCCGGTAAAAACAACGTGCGATACTGTGCATTCATCTGCATGGCAAATGTTGAGACAAGTGTATTGGCTTGCATTTGCATTTCATGTCCAATACCACCACGAGCAGCAACAAATTTGATGTTGTGTGTATCAGCTGGATGTAAAAATTGCGCAAGTGATGCAACCGACTTTCCACCTGTAACAGCTACTGTTTGACCATCAAAGCTAGTTGCCATAAATTGTTGTGCTGCCTCTTTTCCAAGCAATGTTAATATCGTATCGTCTTCATTGTAATCACCTGGAACAACAATTACATGCTGTAAGCCAAAATGGTTTTCCAGTAATTTAGCTAGCTGTGTCAGACCAGACCATTCATAAACTAGTGCTCGTAGCTTATCAATAACTGCTTCACCTTCGTCTGTACATACCATACCCGACTTTTGAGAATCTAATAACCCTTGCTCACGTAAAATATCCGTTTCTTTACGAATTTCTCGTTCGGTCATTTTAAGTGAATCTGCAAGTGTTCGACGCCCAATTGGCTGCATAAGCTGAACTGTTTGCAAAATACGATATCTCGATTGTAGAAGCGGATACATTTCTGGAAGTAGCCTTTGCTGTGCCTCAGGTACAGATAACATATTAACCTACTCCCTTTTTAATAGTAGTGGGTTACTTTTTGTCCCACTATATAAAATTATGTCCCACTTACAACTTTATTATAATACGCTTTAAAATAAAGAGCAAGTAAATGCTATGTATTGGCATTGAAAAATTTTTTAAGCATAGTGGCCTAATTACGCCTGTGTTGGCCTTCATTGGAATGTGGGGTTCTTTAATGGCTTCGGCATATCGAAGGGGTGATTTCAGTTCTAGGCTACTCGCTTTGCTTTCGCGCAGATAAAACATTTGCTGCCGCTACGTTGACACTACGCTTTCGCACAAAAAACATTCGCTCCGTGAAGGGTCTCGCCTGTCTCGCTTTCCCACGGGAGCTGAGTCGCCTTCCACTCCAATCAGCAATAGTGTAGAATTTTTATAAATTTATCCCGCGTAACAGTGCGGTAAGATCGTGAAATCAAACTAGATCTCTAACCATTTTGTTTTTCTACATAATAAAAACCCGTAACCAAATTTTCATGGTTACGAGTTTTTTGTTAGCTTATTTTGTGAAAGATAAAATTGCGTTTTTCTTAAATCCGCCTAAAGCTTTTGTTGCTTCATTTTTATTTGTGTATTCAAAAATACGAACGTCCTTTTTCTCAAATACTGTAATAACCCACATTGTAAAATCTCCCTTCAAATATACGTTTTTGTATTATAACAACCACTAAAAATGTGATTCTTTTGATAAACTGTTTTATAACAACTTCTTACTGATTCCTATTCTACTCCTTTTTATAAAAAAATAAAGCCTAATGTGAAGGTCTTCACAAACTGTTCAAATTCTAAACGTTTTCATTGAACAATTTGTGAATTGTGGATATTACCGCTAAAAATTTGGGTAAAGTAGAAATTCATCTACTCCTTACGTGTTACGACCCCACTTTCATCGCCTGAAGACTATATAATTGGCAGGAACCATAATAATATTGTTTGGATTAATATTTACTAAAAAACTGCAAATAAAAAAAGCCGAGGAATAAATCCTCGACTTTTTAAGGTGCCTAGCGACGTCCTACTCTCACAGGGGGAAGCCCCCAACTACCATCGGCGCTAAAGAGCTTAACTTCCGTGTTCG